>PHEF01000021.1:0-2593 GCA_002842875.1 Alphaproteobacteria bacterium HGW-Alphaproteobacteria-3
TGGTGGATGCCTTGGCGCGCAGAGGCGATGAAGGACGTGGCACGCTGCGATAAGCCATGGGGAGCTGTGAGCAAGCTTTGATCCGTGGATTTCCGAATGGGGCAACCCACCCGCAAGGGTATCGTCACCTGAATACATAGGGTGGCGAAGCGAACCCAGGGAACTGAAACATCTCAGTACCTGGAGGAAAGGACATCAACCGAGACTCCGCTAGTAGTGGCGAGCGAACGCGGACTAGGCCAATGCCTCAAGTCTTCTAACTGGAACCGTCTGGAAAGTCGGGCCTTAGCGGGTGATAGCCCCGTACAGGTGTTGAAGGCATGAGGATACGAGTAGGGCGGGACACGTGAAATCCTGTCTGAACATGGGGGGACCACCCTCCAAGCCTAAGTACTCCTGCGCGACCGATAGTGCACAAGTACCGTGAGGGAAAGGTGAAAAGCACCCCGACGAGGGGAGTGAAACAGTTCCTGAAACCGGATGCCTACAAACAGTTGGAGCCCGAAAGGGTGACAGCGTACCTTTTGTATAATGGGTCAGCGACTTAATCTGGCGAGCAAGCCTAAGCCGATAGGTGTAAGCGAAGCGAAAGCGAGTCTGAACAGGGCGTTCAGTTCGTCGGATTAGACCCGAAACCGAGTGATCTAGCCATGAGCAGGCTGAAGGTGAGGTAACACTTACTGGAGGGCCGAACCCACGTCTGTTGAAAAAGACGGGGATGACTTGTGGCTAGGGGTGAAAGGCCAATCAAACTCGGAAATAGCTGGTTCTCCGCGAAATCTATTTAGGTAGAGCGTCGGGCGAATACTCCAGGGGGTAGAGCACTGGATGGGCTAGGGGTCCTTACCGGATTACCAAACCTAACCAAACTCCGAATACCTGGAAGTACTACCCGGCAGACACACTATGGGTGCTAACGTCCGTAGTGGAGAGGGAAAAAACCCTGACCGCCGTCTAAGGTCCCTAAATTGTGGCTAAGTGGGAAAGGATGTGGGGTCCCCAAAACAACCAGGAGGTTGGCTTAGAAGCAGCCATCCTTTAAAGAAAGCGTAACAGCTCACTGGTCTAAATAAGGGGCCCTGCGCCGAAAATGTACCGGGGCTAAAGCCACATACCGAAGACGCGGGTGCATGCTTGCATGCGCGGTAGCGGAGCGTTCCGTAAGCCTGTGAAGGGTGACCCGTGAGGGCACCTGGAGGTATCGGAAGTGAGAATGCTGACATGAGTAACGACAAACAGTGTGAGAGACACTGTCGCCGAAAGTCCAAGGGTTCCTGCGTAAAGTTAATCTGCGCAGGGTTAGCCGGCCCCTAAGGCGAGGGCGAAAGCCGTAGTCGATGGGAACCACGTTAATATTCGTGGGCCAGTGGGAAGTGACGAACGCCGAAAGTTGTCAGGGCTTATTGGATTGTCCTGGCCGCGTAGGAGTTCCAGGAAATAGCTCCCACATGAGACCGTACCCTAAACCGACACAGGTGGACTGGTAGAGTATACCAAGGCGCTTGAGAGAACGATGCTGAAGGAACTCGGCAAATTGCCTCCGTAACTTCGGGAGAAGGAGGCCCCATACTTGGGCAACCAGGTGTGGGGGGCACAGACCAGGGGGTAGCGACTGTTTACTAAAAACACAGGGCTCTGCGAAGCCGCAAGGCGACGTATAGGGTCTGACGCCTGCCCGGTGCCGGAAGGTTAAGAGGAGAGGTGCAAGCTTTGAATTGAAGCCCCGGTAAACGGCGGCCGTAACTATAACGGTCCTAAGGTAGCGAAATTCCTTGTCGGGTAAGTTCCGACCTGCACGAATGGCGTAACGACTTCCCTTTACTATAGCTTTGCAGTGGCATTAGTGACGGCATGTGTAGGATAGGTGGTAGGCTTTGAAGCTCGGGCGCCAGCTCGGGTGGAGCCATCCTTGAAATACCACCCTTACCTTTACTGATGTCTAACCGCGGTCCGTTATCCGGATCCGGGACCCTGCATGGTGGGTAGTTTGACTGGGGCGGTCGCCTCCCAAAGAGTAACGGAGGCGCGCGATGGTAGGCTCAGGCTGGTCGGAAATCAGCTGTCGAGTGCAATGGCATAAGCCTGCCTGACTGCGAGACGTACATGTCGAGCAGAGACGAAAGTCGGTCATAGTGATCCGGTGGTTCCACGTGGAAGGGCCATCGCTCAACGGATAAAAGGTACGCCGGGGATAACAGGCTGATCTCCCCCAAGAGTCCATATCGACGGGGAGGTTTGGCACCTCGATGTCGGCTCATCACATCCTGGGGCTGGAGCAGGTCCCAAGGGTTCGGCTGTTCGCCGATTAAAGTGGTACGTGAGCTGGGTTTAGAACGTCGTGAGACAGTTCGGTCCCTATCTGCCGTGGGTGTAGGAAAATTGAGAGGATCTGTCCCTAGTACGAGAGGACCGGGATGGACATACCTCTGGTGGACCGGTTGTCGCGCCAGCGGCACAGCCGGGTAGCTATGTATGGACGGGATAACCGCTGAAAGCATCTAAGCGGGAAACCCACCTCAAAACCAGTTTTCCCTTGAGAGCCGTGGAAGACGACCACGTTGATAGGCCAGGTGTGGAAGTGCGGCAACGCATG
>PHEF01000021.1:2643-57053 GCA_002842875.1 Alphaproteobacteria bacterium HGW-Alphaproteobacteria-3
TCCCGAACTCGGCCGTTAAATTCCTCTGCGCCAATGGTACTATGTCTTAAGGCATGGAAGAGTAGGTCGCTGCCAGGCCTGCCAAGCACATATCGTTCACCCCTTCTTCCCGATAGAGCCGTCCCGCGGCCATCCGCACACATCCTGACCTTCTTGTCTCGATCGCGTGCGCGGGCGAGATGGGCGGCATCGATGCGACGAAATTGACGCGGGGTGGAGCAGCCCGGTAGCTCGTCAGGCTCATAACCTGAAGGTCGCAGGTTCAAATCCTGCCCCCGCAACCAACAAAATCAAGGGCTTAGCAGAAATGCTAAGCCCTTCTTTTTTGCTCTAGGGACAAATTGGGGACAGTAAGCGCTGAAGTCCGTCAACCGCTCACATCATTGACCAACATGAGCAAAGGCGTTGGCGTGACTGGGTAGGCTTCGAGATAGAGGGGACGGCGCGCTATCGCTGACAGCAGCTCCCAGTGCCATTCACAACCCACAACATTCATCCGTACACGAACAGCAGAAATCTGCCGCTACTGGGGTGTAAAGTGGCCATCAGAATCCCCATATTACAATTAGAAGTTGTAATAATAGGAGGATGGAACGATTGATGGTTCAGATGTTCTGACAGTCAATCAGCTAGTCGAAGAGTATCCGGCATTCCCCGAGGCCACTGTGCGCTGGTGGATTTTCAATGCGGAGCGCAATGGCTTCCGGGAATGCCTGCTGAGAGTCGGCGGGCGCGTCTATATCGACCGCCAGGCCTTTATCGACTGGCTGAAATCGCATCGGATTTGATGCGTGACGGACACGGCGAGGGGAACTGCGGAAAGCGCGAGCGGACTTCAGTTTTCCTCCCCGCGTTCGCGGTCAGGGCACGCTACGGCTTCCTATGCTTGTGGGTGGCAATGTATTCCTGAAGCTGCTCATCCTCGTAGAAGGCTTCCGGCAGTACGGCTTTCACCGGCTTCTGGCCCGCGAGCCGCAGGACGACCTTGCGGTCAAAGTTCGGGCCCATCAGTTCCTGCGGTGTCGCAAGCTCCCTATCTGACCCCAGAACATCCCGCCTACGGCCGAGCAGGCGGCTGAGATATTCAGCCGTGCCGAGATCGCCGGGCTTGAAGAATATCTGTGCCTTGCAGTTCGCGAGAATGCTCTCCCACTTGGGGAAGGTCTCCCGGAGCTGAGCCAAGTCCTGCACAAAGAGCCATAGGCGGATATTGGCGCTGCGGGCAACGGCGACGGCGTTCTCAATCAACTCCATATAACCGAGCTGCGGCAACTCGTCGAAGATGAAGAGATAGGGCCGCAGCGGCTTGGGGTCGCGCTCTCCCTGATTGGCTTTGATCGCGCCATTCAGGTGCATGCCCAGCATCACCCGCAGTACGCTGCGATAGCTGCCGATCTTGTCTGGCGGCACGATGAGATAGATGGACGGCGTCACGCCTTGCACGACGGTGCCTTCCACACTCTTGCCGCCGAGAGGTATCCCGTGGTTCGCCATTTCCTCATTGAAATAGGCGTCCGTCGAGATGGCTTCCGGCGCCCATTCCTCCGTTGTGTCGCTGGTCACGCGCTCGACGGCTTCCGAGCGCCAAACATCCAGCTGCGCGCGCGCCACCTGCTGGATGGAAGCCCGCATCTTCTCGGACATTTTCTCAAGACTGTTGGCCAGCTCCAGAAGGCCTTCGTCATTGGCTGTGCGCATTGCGTCCAGCATGTCCTCAAACTCGTCATCACTGGGGGAGAGGAGGCGGAGTATCTCCCGTATGTTTGCCACTCCGCCGGGGCGTACCTTCACCACGTACATGATGAGGCCGCGCACCAGGTCGCGGGCGGAGCTATCCCAGAAGGGATCGCCTTTCCCCGACACCGTGATGAGCAGATCGGCAAGCACCCGCGCATCATCCCAGTCGGTCACAAACTCCAGCGGATTGAAATGATCGCTGTTCTCGTCAAAGGGCGCGAACTTGAACACCGGGCCGTGCCACGAGCGCCGCCATGCGGTCTCCTTGTAGACTTCACCCTTTGGATCGAGGATCAGTATCGGCCCGTTATAGGTCAGCGCCGTCGGCAGGATATAGCGTTGGCTTTTACCTGCACCGGTAGGAGCAACCGTTAGCAGGTGGCCATCACCGCTGAAGAGAATCTCGGGCTTCACCGGCTGATCTTCCCGATCACTCCAATAGCCGAGCTTTACGCGGTCTATGGACTTCTCGCCTTGCTTCTGGAAATAGCCGGACTGTGCGAGGTCATCAAAACCGGCCCAGCAATTGCTGCCACCGGCAGTCAGCAGGCGCTCGTAGGTCTCTTTCGACAATTTCGGAACGATGTGCCCGCGCAGTGTGTCGTTGGCCTCGTCCATTTTGCCGAAACGCAGCGCAGCCCGGTAGCTGGGCACCCACGGCGGGCCGACTTCTCCTGAAGCTTCAAGAATCTCCAGCGCTTCCTTGTGCGCGGGGTCGATCCGATCGCGCCAATGCTCATCGTCGCGTGGCTTTGCTTTCTTCTTACCAAACAGACCAAAGACCATCGCCCCCCTCCCGCGCTGTTCACTTGACTTGTGTGATGCTGAAACCCTAGGCCGAGTCCGCAAGTCATGTCATCCATTTATCCGCCGCTCATCAGCCCACGGATAGTGCGCGTGCAGAAACTCAGCGTCTGAAAAAGCGGAGCGATACTCCGCACAGGCATTGAATCCCCCCGATCTTCCCGGTTTTGCAGCCAATCTGCGGCGCAGGCTGTAGCTGCCCATTGGCGCATATGTCGTGTCGCCCTCCAGCGGTTCGCGCGAGAGCCGCGCATTCACGGCCTTATGTGTTCGGACCATCGCATCGGGTCCCGGTTTGGCAACGGCGCGGCACGTTGCTTTTTCCCCTGGCGCACGGCGTG
Organism: Alphaproteobacteria bacterium HGW-Alphaproteobacteria-3; assembly: GCA_002842875.1. Lineage (GTDB taxonomy): Bacteria > Pseudomonadota > Alphaproteobacteria > Parvibaculales > Parvibaculaceae > Parvibaculum. Next base: position 5,526 of record PHEF01000021.1, read on the forward strand.
CGCCATTCCTCGCGGTGCAAAAAGCGCCGTCCTTGCCGTCCTCCACTGTGTTTCGGTTCCTGCGGAATGCCGCCTCCGGTCCTCCGCTGCGCTTTGGCCTCACAAGGCCGCGAAGCGCGCGGCTCGCAACCGCAAAAGGAGGATCGACACATGACACATAAGAGCAACCAACGGGCAGACGTTTACAGCCAGGTCACTGACCGCATCGTCGCCGCAATCGAAGCCGGGCAGGGGACATTCCAGATGCCTTGGCATCGCAGCAGCTTCGCGTCCCACCGGCCGCAGAATGTTGCCACCGGCGCGCACTATCGGGGCGTGAACGTGATCAGCCTCTGGGCATCGGCTGAGCTGACGGGTTTCTCATCCGGCCTGTGGGGTACATACCGCCAATGGCAGTCCGTAGGTGCCCAGGTTCGCAAGGGCGAGAAGTCCAGTCTGGTGGTCTTCTATAAGGAGCTTCAAAGCGACGACGCGCCCGAAATTGACGAAGATGGCGAGAACGGACGCAAACGCTTCGTCGCCAAGGCGAGCTACGTCTTCAACGCCGATCAGGTGGACGGCTTCACGCTGCCGGCAGTACCGGCACCGGCCAATCCCGCTGAAACTATCGCCCATGCTGATGCCTATATCCGGGCGACCGGCGCTGTTATCAAGCATGGTGGCGAGCGGGCCTATTATGACCGCGTAGCGGATGCCATTCAGGTGCCGGAGCGTGACCGCTTCCTTGGCACTGAGACCAGTTCGCCCACCGAGAGCTACTACGCAACGCTGCTGCACGAGCTGAGCCACTGGACCGGCGCATCCAACCGGTGTGACCGGCAGTTCGGCAAGCGGTTCGGCGACAACGCCTATGCGATGGAGGAGCTTGTGGCCGAACTGGGCGCTGCGTTCCTCTGCGCTGAGCTTGGCATCTCACTAAAGCCGCGCGCCGACCACGCCGCATACCTGAGTCACTGGCTTGAAGTCATGAAGGCCGACAAGAAGGCCATCTTCACCGCCGCCAGCCAAGCCGCCAAAGCGGCTGACTATCTCAACAACCTCCAACCCCGCGAGACAGAGGCCGCCGCTTAGGCGGCCTCAACTCCTTTTGGTTACTTCGGCAAAGTGAGAACTGCTCGGGGTATGAAGTTCTGAAAGCCATTTAGTACGCCGTGCCCTGAAGTTGGGAAGGCAGGTGCAGTCAAGCGCCTTTGCAACACCTATAAGCCCGACAACCGCTTCGCATTGGGCTTCGTCTATTCGCATGCGACCCTCTCGAAGAGCCAGATAAACAGCCTCAGCCACGCCATTCTTACCAAGAGCGTTTTGTGCAAGCGGGTGGAGGAACATATCGAGCGACCAGAGAAGGGGTGTATTGGGCAATACGCCCTGGGCAACAATGCGCCCCTTCTTGTCGTCTAGCACAGGTGTTGCACCCTGATGATACGCGGCGGCGATGGTTGCGGCTTCTCCGTCTCCCAGTGAGGCAGTTTGGGTAACAAGCCGAGCGAATAGATCGTAGTCCTGATCGCCAAGCGACGTCATCTTAACGACAGAGGCGTTCACAAGCTCCTGAATGAACTGGTGGTCGCCGTTCTCTCTGCTTGTTTGATGCTCAAGCTCTCGAACGACAATGTCCGTGACCATGACATCGTTGCTATGAGCCTTGAGAATTTCATGGCCGTATGTGCTCGCATGGAGATTGATTATGACGCTAGTGTCCAGAACTAGCGGCATTGTTTCACTAGCCGGGAAGCGTAAGAAGGTCATCCGTCTCGCTTTCCTCTAGCTCAAACTGATCGATCAGGGCTCGGAGTTCTGTACGAGGTACTTTCAAGAGCTCCGCAAGCTGCCCTTCTGACATAAGCTCCCGCTTCCAGGCAGCGTAAGCCATAAGACTCAGTCGGTGGGGCAGGGCTCTATTCGCTTCATCCTTCGCGTGGTCGGGCTTTGCAGCGCCTGCACCTAGTACGGCTTCCACGTGTGCCTTTGTGATGCTGCCGTTATTTTCAAACCAAGCCCAGCTTCCCTTCTTCACAAGACCAAGTTCTTCGAGGCGTCGCACGCAAGCTTCACGCGAAATGTTGTACTGATGAGCAAGCAAAATAACATGGCGTCTGGTCAGCTGGGGCAAACCTGCCTTCAGTTGTTCAAAGCTCTCCGAGAATCCCTTGCGTGGCGTCACAAATTCTCGACCAAAAGCGTTGGCGTACCGCTCTTCTCTAGACAGGAATTTCTCGTTCTCTTCGAGAACCTCGGGATTGTGACGCGTACCGATAAAGTGCCCGAGTTCATGGGCCGCAGACTGTACACGACGCTCTAGGGGATGGTTCGCGTTGAGAAGAATGCACGCGCCTATCTCAGGATCATAGGTGAAGAGCCCAGCAACTTTCGATTTGGACGATAGACGGCGTTGGTACAGCCGGATACCCAAATCAAGATCGATGAGGGTGAAGATATCGCCAATCGGCGCTGAACCAAGGCCAAGCCAATTGCGCAGTTCCTGCGCATGCTGTTCGGCCAGATCAGCTACATCGCCGGAATTAATACCGCGCTCTGGCGGGTAGCTCTTCCGACGACTAATTCCCAAGACATTCTCTAGTTCCACTTCAGCCTTAACGAGGTCATTAAGCAGCTTAACCGCTTCGGAGGTGTGTTGATCCTCAGTTTCCTGAAGTCTGCGAAAGCGTGGAACGAGATCGGTATGAACGGCCTCACGCCGTAGCAAAGCATTGACGGAGACTCCATACCGACTGGCCAAAGTTTGAAGTTCCTGGATTCGAATGCGGCGGGTGCCTTTTTCGATAGAAACCAACGTGGGGCGGGACATGCCAATACATTGCGCCGCTTCCTCTTGAAGGACTTTCGCATTTTCACGAGCTAACCGGAGACGCCGTCCAATCTCTTGTGCGCTTATTTCATTAAGATCGGTCATAGCGGCCTCCTTTCGTCCATATTCCTAGAAAACTCTCTTGTCCTTGGTCGGTCAGGAAGCGCTGCCATTCCTCTGCGTGACGTTCCAACAGGTTTCTCAGGTTTCTCAGTGTTTCTTCTTCTGTTGCACCGAGAGACTCGGCAAGTTCGAGTGAGTTGTTTCTCAGCTTGTTGCTGGGGAGCACAGCCATATCAGCCAGTTGCTGCATATGCCGAGCTCCCATAATTCCGTAGTCGAGCAATGTCTTGGTGGGATTAAAGGTGTTGCATCGCGGCAGAGCATCGCTGTAGCTCGTGGCCGTCAGATCTGAGATGACGTAGGTCTCTTTCTCCTCACTTACATTGGCTGCGTGGAGACTTGTCCGCCGAAGCATGCAAGCCGCGCACACACCGCATTGGCGGCGGACCCCGCCAAGTCGTACGTTGTGTCTTTGCTGCCAGCATGACCGGGTATGAAGGACTTGTTCCATGTCTATGCCAGGTTGCTCTAGGAACTTGATGATTGTTTGACCTTTGGTGCGCCAGAGGCGTGGCTGGTCAAATGTAATCTCGTGCCCAAGCAGCGCTTTGATAAAGCGTTCCATTCTCCGGAAGAATGTTGGGTGATTTCGATAGTCAGCATAGATGTTGTAAAGCGGCACCAAAACAGGGCCGAGCGCACCTTGCCCACTCTCCGGAACGATGATCTTGTTCAGACCTGAAAGGTGAGCAGCGATTGCTGTAATTGCCGCAAATTTGAATCCGCGTGATCGAGCGCTATCCTCCTGCGACGGGAAAACTCTTACGTCGAATGGAATGCGATCAAAAGGGAGTTCATTCTTTCGACGCTTTTGATTTCCCTTGGCGACGCGCACACGAACAGCAACATCATTTTTGTTGAAGATGCCCGATACGCTACGGGAGTCCAGTCCATCGCTGTATGCGATGGCAAATTCCTTCTGCGTATCAAAGAAAAGGGGGCGTTGGCGGTCGTCTTCGCTAACGTCACCTTCCCATTTCACAAAAGAGAAGCGCCATTCGTCCCCGGTCAGATGGCGCAGAGTCGTACAGAGCTGCCGCCCGATACTCTCATCGCGCCAGACGCTCAATTCTACAACAGGCACGACAACGTGAAATTTCCGCGCCCAATGGGTGTTACCGCGTGCCCATTTGCGATCCGCAAATTCGACGGCAGCGCACACAACAAGAAGGTCATGGTGGACACTCTTCCAGCCATCGTAGTGGTAGGTGTCGAAGATACGCTTGTCGAAAACAATCTCTGAACCTATGCGCGCGATAGCGTCGCTCTTGAGTCGTACGCGCGCCTTATCGCATCCTTTTTCAATCACATTGAGCGTGCGTTCGCTCGGATCAACAACAATCTTAAACTGCTTCACTGTGCGGGCCCTTCATCTAGACCGTCTTTCTTTTTGGTGGCGTTCTTGAATGCATCGCGATCACCTCGCATGAGGGCATCTCGAATTTTAGGAGTATCAAGCTCTCTCAAAGTGGCGTCGGTACCTTCGATGGCACGGTCGAGCTGATCTTTACGCATCTCCCCATTTTGGTGGCTGTCCAGGCACGCTTCCTGAATGCGCGTCCTGGTTTCGTCAATATGGGTTTGAATGGCCGCGTCAAGACCTTCGGAAATTGCGCTCTCGGGCGATGCTCCATCATGCAGCCGGAGCTTCACTTCCTTCTGAAAGTTGTCGGTGAACTGTGACTTCGGATGAGCGTCAAAGACGCCTTCGATGGATGATTTGGGGTCGAAGTCCAATTGGCTGCCGTTGAGGTAATCGGCTAGGCCGCTGAAGAGCGAAGGGGTCTCATTCAGCACCCCATACACGATTGCGTGTTGCCCCAATGCGCACCGTTCGTCGTTTGAAACGGTGTCGTTTTGCACGGCCTCCGCAAACTTCTTCAGCCGATTATCCAGTTTCAGGTTTTTGAACGGTCCATCACTCATGGTCATCCTCCTATGGCTACAATATTTCATAGAAAGCTGACAAAGTCAATATATAGATACAATAACCTGACATAACGTGCTGAAGCGTGCATGCCGGGCTTCCTTGCGGCCCAAATCGGCACAAACCAAGAACAAGCATGCTAAAGTGTTTTCAATCAACGATGGAGTGGGGCGCGATGGGCAGACCTCTTTTTAGCCAGCGGTATTTCAAAGCTCTCGCCGAGGGCAAATTGACAGTTGAGCTGGATGATCGCGTCCGGGCAAAGCTCTGGAAATGGATGGAGCACTTCAATTGCTCCGTTTACGTGCAGCCCGATGCTCACGACAACTGGATGAATTCATCATGGGCTCTCGCGGAAGTCGCAGAAGAATTGGCGCGGGAGCACGGTGAGGAGAACGCAGGTGCGTTTGAAGCAAGGTCGCTAGTAAAGGACGGAAATGCAGCCGTTGTCTTTGATGCGATTGAATTGGAATGGCGCTGGATTGGGGAAAATCAGCGCAGCGAATTTCGTGACAAGCTGAACCTTGTTTTTGAGCTGCACGAGTGCCCGTGGCGTTTCTCCGAAGGCGAGTTTTTTAAACTAGATTCCGATTTTGTCGGCGCACGCCTGACGATGACCGCTTACCAAGGGCTCGCCAACAATCGGTTCGCCGGTGCGGCTGACGAATACGCCAAAGCAAAACAGGAACTCGCAACCGGAGATGTCAAAGACGCGATCCTCCACGCGGGAAAGAGCTACGAGAGCGTCCTTAAAGTCTTGACCGGCCTCGAACACGTCAATGCAGACAGGCTGGCTAAAGCGTTCTTGGAACAAGGGTATCTGGACGATATTCCTGAATCTGTTCGCAGCGGGTTTGTCGCTCAGGTTCTCGCGACGTTGCCGTTCTTACGAAACAAACTAGCGGGTCACGGTCAAGGTGCGGAGGTAACGACGGTCGCGCCCGCATATGGCGAACTCGCTATCCAGGTCGCCGCCGCATTTCACAACTTTCTCATTGCAAAGCATTTGGAACGAACGCCACCGGAGGCCAACGCGGTACCGGAGGTTGTGGATGCCGATGAAGAGCTGCCGTTTTAATCAGTAGCAGTAGACCGCTTATGAGATGAACTTACCGCGTTTTCACATTTTAAAAACGCGCAGAGATTGGTAGTGCGCTGATAATCATTCCGTATAAAGAAAAATATCGGTAAGATGGCGTAGGGTCATGAGATGGCTGTGAACTAAAGGGGGCTGGCATGGCCGAAGAAGTGAGGGCGCTCGACTGCACGACAACTGAAGGCGAGGATACGCCGCAGGCAGACGCAACAATTTGGGATGAGTTAAATGCGTGGGGCCAGGTGCTCCCAGATTGGCAACGTTTCATCGTTTCTCATGCCGTTAGAGATGGGCAGTTAAGCGATGAAAGAGTGGGAGAAGCTTACCGCCTCTTTTTGCGGGAGAAGGAATTAGACAATGGAAACGAAGACCTTCCGGAGATTCCCGCTTCGGTAACAGGGCGTACCTCTGCTGTCGTTGGTCCTCTCATTCTACGAGAAGTGAGATCGCTGAAGAACGTCAATGCTATCCCGCAGTCGGCCTGCATTACCTTTGGCCCAAAGTTGACGGTGATCTACGGGCAAAATGGTGCTGGGAAAAGTGGTTTTTCCAGGGTCCTGTCTTCAGCGTGCTTCAGTCGGTCTACCCCCAAAATAATTGCAAACATTTACGATGAGAATGCATCGGACTCACCGGCATCAGCCGAGTTTGCCCTCGAAAAGGACGGTGAGTCCGGTGAAGTGCTATTTGCCGTCGGAGATGAGCACGCGGATTTGCAGAGGATCAGTGTTTTTGACACTTCGGTAGCACGTATCCACCTTGCGAGAGAGAACGAACTTGGATTCCAGCCTGCTGGCTTTGATGTATTTGATGAGACTGTCCGTGTCACCGGTTTGATTGCCGCAAAGCTGGAGGCCGACATTGCCGCCAGGACAAGGCCTAACAAGTTCGACCAGCTTTTTGCTGATGAAGGAACGGTGGCCGAGAAAATCGCCGGACTCAATGCAGCTTCCGACCTAGCTGAACTTCGTACGCTTAGTACTTTTGGCGAACCGGAACAAAATCGACTTGCGGAGGTCGTCCGCCGGGAGAAGGAACTTCTTGAAAAATCCCACGTGGAACTGTTGAAGGCCTTGGCTGCGGCAAAAACCGACATTGAAACTCTACAGAAGAAGGTGGCCGAAATTGGTGCCGCGCTCGGAAAAGATGCTCTGGCGGGCGTCCGCAATCTTCTTGATACGCACAAGGCAGCGGTTCTGGAGGCAGTGAAGGCGGGGAGCGATACAGTCTCTCATCCAAGACTTACACAGACTGGCAGCGACACGTGGGATTCCTTTGTGTTCGCAAGCAGGGCGTTGGGACAACTGGAAACAGAGACGTACCCAGCCGTAGGAGACCCATGCCTGTTATGTCATCGACCGCTCGATGCGCCGTCGGCCACTTTGATCAGGCGTATGTGGAGCTATTTGGACCATGAAGCACGTGCGGCAGCAGTCGCGGCTGACGAAGCGGTCAATGAGTACATTGAGGGGTTAAGGGAAAAGGATGTGAACCTTTTGCCGACCGATAGCCGGATGCGGGCGGACCTCTCAAAGATGAATCCGGCACTAGTCGCAGCAATTGATGAAGCTTCCGCCGCATTCGCCACCCGTCGTGATCTGATTGCGAAAGCACTAGATGACGGACAGGCCGACCAGTTTCCCTCCGATGACTTGGAGTTACCGACTGAGGTGCTCGCGAATGCGCTGGAAGAAATTACCCTTCAGGACGCCGCGCTCCAAGACGGAGAATTCGATAAGCTTATTGCTCAGCTCAAATCTGACCATATTACTCTTCGGCAACGCCAAGTTCTTAGTAAGAACATTGGTGACGTAGTGGCCTTTGTTGAGGACATGAAGTGGGTGGCAATGGCAAGAGACGCCAAACCGAGCCCACGTTTCGTAACCGACAAACAGCGCGCATTATTTCAGACGCTCATTGAAGGCGTATACAAAAAGCGTCTGAAAGAAGAGTGCGAAAAACTCGACTGCTCATTTCCTGTCGACTTTAAAGCAAGAGGGGACGCAGGTAAGACGCTCCGGAGGCTTAAGGCAAAGGGCGGTCACAAACCGGACGAGATTTTCAGTGAAGGCGAACAGCGCGCGCTTGCTTTGGCAGACTTTCTTACCGAAGTGAATCTCAATCCTGCTAGTGCGGCTGTCGTGTTCGATGACCCCGTAACCTCTCTTGACTTTGAGAGAAAAAGAGCTATTGCAGCGCGTCTTGTGGAAGAAGCGGCTGCGCGGCAGGTAATTGTCTTTACGCACGACCTTGTGTTTCTGACCATGTTGTCAGATATCGCAGAAGCGGCTGATGTCTCTTGCCTTGGACATTGGGTTGAACGTAAAGGCGACGTGCCCGGCTATGTGAATGTCGATGAAACACCAGCGAACACAAGAATTTATCGAAAGACATCAAAAGCGAATGAGTTTCTCGCCCGCGCACGGAAGGCTAGTGGTGGTGAGAGAGTGGACTTGGTGCGCAGTGGCGCTGGGGCACTTCGTCGAACAATTGAAGAGGTGGTTGTTTTTCATCTCTTCAAAGACACTGTTCGTCGCTGGCATGAACAAATAAGACTTGGATGCATTAGCAAAATCAATTGGTCGAACGAAATCGCAGATGAGGTTGTTGCATTGCAGGACGAAACCTCGCGTCTTCTCGAGGGACACTCTAACTCTGAGGAGTTTGCGGGAGCTATGCCGGATGTAGATGAACTGGCGAAGCTGATTGCCCGTGTCGATAAGCTCATAGATGTGGCTAAGGTAGAGCGTGCCTAGAGGCACTAGACCTACGATGTTTCCGGGAGCTAGCCGCACCAATAAGGTGTCCTAAGCCTCCTCGGCATCATCCAGTGAGAGTCCGCGTATGATCTCCCACACGGCCAGGAAATGATCGTGGGCGATGTAGCCGTACATGGGTAGATCGTCGGAGAAGTAAATCTCGTCCATGCCCTGTTTGTAGCAGTGTGCCATGTACTCCGTGTAGATCGTTCTCAGCAGGCCGGTGAGGCGGACTTCCATGTTGTGGCAGGTAACTGCTTCAATCATGCTCGTTTTGAAGCCCCACCAGTCTGGCAGGCCAATTTCCGGGCGAACCGCAATGCCGGTTCTGCTGACAAAGAACTCTTTGAACGACTCTTGAACAATACGGATTGCTTGGCCCATGAAGGCAGAGTGAAGGCTATCAAGCCAAAATTCGTTGTCTTCGAGCTGATCGACAAGCGCTTGCACAGCTTGCAAGCGGCTTTCGTCTGAATCGCCGACAACTTCTCCCTCGTGTAGCCCTGCTCGAAAATGCCCGAACGGATTGAGTAAGCAGAGGACGATTGTGTTTGGTTTTGGGAAAACTGGACATATCTCATTCCAGTATTGCCGGGCAAAGACAAAGCCATGAAGCCCTTGCGCTTCAAGCTTTTGTGCGATCAGGCCCGTCATCGTCTTAAACGCTCTCCGCGTGTAGTCCGGCGGAGACGTGGTTCCGGGCGGACCGGCATCGATCCAGCCATCAATCAATGGAAACGATGCCGTCACCACGGTGATGGAGCGGTCGTCGAGGATGTTGTTTTCGATCCAGCGATAATAGAGATCGCTTGGGGAATACGACTCCAGAGAAACCCCGTCCTTCTCGAAGGTCGGTATCAGCGCAGCGACGTTCTTGTCGTTGATAATAAGCTCTTGGGCGAAAGCGTCTCTTACGCCCCGTCCTTCCATCGGAGCCACCAGGATCGATAGCAAGCTTGATTCTGACAATGGCGGGAACAGGGTGCAGAAGTGGTTTGCGTAAGAGAGAAGTTCCGTGAACGCCTGACGCTCGGTCTGACCGGACTTCTTGAGTTCGATGATCGCAAGATCGCCGGATTCAGCGATATGGCCCAGCAGGTCAATGCGCGTCGTAGTGTCAGCATCGCGAACGAGCTTCACCTCCTTACCGTCCAAGTGCAGCAGGTCGAATTGCTCAAGAAGGGCATTGAGCTTCGCTTCCGTTCGCCGCTTGAGCAGTTCTGATATGCGCGGGAATGTCTCGTCAGGCAGGCTTGTTGCTGGCTTACGCGGGGCGATGAGGGAAGAGATTGTTTCCTTGTAGTTCTCGAATAGATGATCGCGCAGCTGGTTTTCGTTCATAAATTTCACCGGTATCGGCATGGGGCTAATTCATCACCATATCAAAGGTGGTGAGATTCGACTTGGGGGAAAGCCTTCCCCTGCCTGCAACCGCTTGCAGCGTTTTTCGTCACCCCTTCGAGCGGGGGCACCCCGCAACGCCCCGGTGAGAGACGGTCACGAGTGACCGGCTTTTTGTTTTGATGCGCCTGCTTTGCGGCGCGTTGACCTCTTCGGTTCAGCTTATGCCGGAGGCCAACGGCGGCCCAAGGTCGCCGGGCGGCACGGCCCGCTCCGTTCGCTTCGCTCCCGTGTTGTGCCGCCGCGCATTCGCGCCCCTTGCGGGCGGCTTCCGGTTGCCGTCGGGCTCCGGCGCGAGCGCATATGTGCATTCCAGTTACATCAGGTGATCGCTCGCCGCTGGGCAGGAGGTAACGCGCGGGGGAAGGGCCCCTGCGGGAAATCTCTACAAGGAGCGATTGACCATGAAACTTCTGACAAAGGAGCAAAGAGAAAAACTACTCAAGAACGGGGCTGCTAACGCTGCCCGGTTGGCGGAGCCGGATAGCGACGGGGAGACGTATGACTTTCACCCCGTCGTGAAGCTGTTCTGCCCGTGGGGCGGCGGCACCTGGCTGCTGACCGAGCTTGATCTGGACGAGCCGGACATAGCTTTCGGGCTGTGCGACTTAGGCGTGGGGTGCCCCGAACTGGGTACGGTTCGTCTGTCGGAGCTGGAGTCCGTCCGAGGGCCTGCCGGTCTACGCATTGAACGTGACCGGTTCTTCAAAGCCACGAAGAGCTTGTCTGTATACGCCAGCGAGGCGTCACAGCGTGGCTGCATCGTCGCTTGACGTTGGGCTGGTGAATTGGCCGCGGCGCTGAAGCGCGGCGGCCATTCTCGTTTTAGGAGGTGGGCAGAGGAGTTTCCGAGGTGATTGCGCCGATTGAAGCGGCCATATTGGTTGTTCTCGGTGAGCGTAGCGCCCTAAGATATTTTGGGTGCTACGGTCGGGGGAGCGGGATGCGGCATTTTCTTATCATCACATGTCTTGCGGCACTGACGTGCGCGGCCGCGCCAGTGCAGGTGGCGCTCGCTCAGACAGATTCGCCAACTATCGAGTCTGGGATAGAGCCTTTACTCGCTCCTGATGAGGCAGAGCCAGAGCCGGCGAAGCCTAGCAAGCCTTCGGCTGATCCGCAGGGTCAGAAAGAAGAAGACGGGCAAAGCAAGAGTCAGACTGACGCGGAAGCAGATACCAAACCATCTTCAGATCGATGTGATCCCGCCTGCAATTCAATGTCAGGCATCAGTGACCCGCTGACAATCCTACGTATAGCCGTAGCGCCGATAGTCCTATGGATTGTGAAGAACCTTGTTAGCTACTCTTTCCAACGCATTCATATGGCGCGGGCAATTTATGTGGATGTTGAATATCGCTTGTTATTTACCGAGCAATGTATTGAAACAGGTAGACGCTGGGTCGAAGCGTTTGACGCAAACCAGAATCAACCCCGCATACCTATCCTCAACATATCAAGAGAGGATCATCGACTATACACCGCGCTTCAACCCGATTTGCGAGAATGCACATGGGGGGCGGAGGTGGCGGCGATCCGACTGATCTACAGATCATTCGATGAGATAGAGAATGTCGCGGATCGTATTTCGAAGACCTATGCCGAGCTTCTCGCTGCCTCTAGAAACCTATCGCGGGCGCCGCGTGGAAGTCGCAGTGGGACTAACTTGAATCGCTATCGGGATTTGATTGAGGCAGACATTGCGCGTATCGAGCGCATCTTTGCGTTCTGGCTTGCTGTGAGCTTGCGAGCGAAGAAATTTCACGCTTCCAACTGGCTGAGAAGGTTTTGTAGTTTTGAGCGGCCAGGGGATGAGCGCTTTCGCTGGGTTGTGCGGAGCCTGCTTTACGGCTTTTGGCTGTGGCATATGATGTGCTCATACGCGCCATTGGTCTTTCTGAGCGCGCTAGGTGGGCTAATCTTGTTCGGGTTTTCAACCCCTTCTGAACTGAAGGCTGGGCTGATTTTGTTTGTTTTTGGATCGCTATTAGCTGAACTGATTCTGAGTCTATGGATACGTGATTTAGAGGAAAAACGGATAGATGCGCTGGTTTTGAGCCCCTTCCGTGAACAACTAGAAGACCTCACTGTTGGGACAAAAAAGCCCCTCACGTATGTGTGAGGGGCGGCGATCAACATGAGTTCACAAAGTGCAGAAATGCAAAGGTTGCGCACGGGATGCTCAGGCAAAGAACTGCCAGAAGTAGTACTGCAGGATGGTTCGGGGATACGGCATTAGCCAGACGAATGCAGAAAATGAAAGTGAGAGCGCATGTGAAAATCGCCAACAGAACAACTGCGGCGATGTCGCCTTGGGCCATTGTGCAGATAAAGTCCATTGGAGTCCCGCCGCGATTTACGGCGTCCTCTGGTAATGAGAATTTGGGGGAAAAGGTCGAGAGATATAATTCGTACACAGAATAATATCTCAACCCCATCCTATTAACAAATATTTTATGTTAAAAATGGACACGCCTAATCGAAACCCGTCCCTGACCATTGAAGAGGTAAAGGCCCGTCACCGACGGCTGGCGATTTTGCGGACGCTGGCTGGGACGACGGACGGAATGGGAAGTTTGACTATATTTCGCAGTTGGCTGCCGGAGGTGGGGCTGGCGGTTGCGACCGATGAACTGCGTGCGGATATTCGCATGCTGGCGTCTGCCGGGCTTGTTGTATTGAAGGACGACCACGACGCTTGGCCGTTCACGCTTACCCAGCGGGGTGAAGAGGTGGCGCAGGGGCTTATCACTGTCGATGGTGTTGAGAAGCCTACTCCCGATTGTCCGTACTAGCGTTTGAGCCGGAGCCGGTTTCCGCCGTCGTCAGATTCATGACCCGAGTGGCCGCACCTGTTTCGTCCTTTGGCTGACAGGCCCGCTCCCAGGCGCCTTTCCTTTTGATGGCATCCCTGCACGCGGCGGCGGTGGAGCCAACCGGCTTTCGCCAGCTTTTTCCCCAGCTTGCTCCGCCTTTGGCGGCGCGGCGCTTTCCTCGCGGTCGCTGCGCTCCAAAAAGCAGGCGGCTGCCGGTCTGCCGCTGCGCTTCGCCCTTCGGGTGTCTCCACCGCCTCAATCCGCGTGCTCTCGGTCGGCCATCGGAAAGGCCGCATGGGGCGGCCCCGGAAACAGACAAAGGAGAATTGAAACATGACTATCATCGGAACATTCACAAAGACTGACAACGGCTACACCGGCGAAATCAAGACGCTGACAATCAAGGCCGAAGTCACATTGGTTCCCATCAACAGCGACAAGGCAGGTGCGCCGGACTTTCGGGTCATGGCTGGGGACGCGGAACTGGGCGCGGCGTGGAACCGCACCTCGAAGAAGGACAAGTCCTTCATCAGCCTCAAGCTGGATGACCCGAGCTTCGCAGCTCCGATCTACGCCAGCCTCTTCGAAGGCGAAGACGACAAGTTTGTCCTCACCTGGAAACGCTAACCCTCGCGACACGCCGCCCGGTTCACCACCGGGCGGCGGTTGTCGCTCAACAGAGAGAAAGGACTTCTGTCATGGATAATCAGACCGAACAGACGTTCACCGTCGCCGTGGAGGAACTGGTGGTCTACCAGTACCGCGTTACCGCACCGGACGCTCAAAGCGCCGAAGCGGCCGCAGAGGAAATGTTTGCCAATGGCGAACTGCCAAACAACGGCCCGAGCGAAGGCGAGCAGCATGACCTGCGCGCCGTGGTGCTTGGTGAAAATGCCTAACGGATCAAGGCGGTTTCTATCTGAAGCCGCCTTTCTTTTGCTATCGCAAATAAGTTGTTGACGATCATCATCGTCACCATGGTGACGACGACGATACCATCATCGACATGTCGATGATTAGCTTGGGGTGTCGGTGCCACGTCCGTTTGCCGACACCAGCCCACCGATGAACCGAGCAAACGGACGAATATCCTGCTCGACACTGGCCGCTTCGAGTGCGGCCATGTAGTCGTCGCGGCGGGTGACGGGGATTACCGTCCACGAATAGCCGCCCGCCGCCAGCATGGTGTTCATCAGGAAACGGGCCATGCGGCCGTTTCCGTCCATGTAGGGGTGGATGTACACAAATGCGAAGTGGCCCAGGACTACGCGGGCGGCGGGGTCGGGCTCTTCGCTGAGAAGCTCAAAAAAAGTCTCCATCAGATCCAACACGGCCTCGCGCGCGGGCGGCACGTGCATGGATTTGCGGATATAGACCGGCGCGCTGCGATAGCCCGCCAGATCGGCGGGCTTGATCAGCCCGGCGGTGATGCTTGGCGCGAAAAGTTCGCGGTACCAATCCCCATGCCGGGCTTCGGCGACTTCTCCGGGATTGTCGCCGTGAAGCACCCGCTCGACGGCTAACTTGACGGCTTGGAAAGCCTGCCAGTAGCCGCGCGCGGCAAGCGCGTTGCGGTGGTTTTGATCTTCTTCGTTGTTGTCGGGGTTCCAGTTTCCTCTGCGCACCCGCTCTATCAGCTCCAACGTGACCTGATAGCCTTCAATAGAAAGCGAGTGATAAGCGTCGGTGACGTAGGTTTCGTCCACGCGCTTGAGGTAAGCCGCAATGTCATTGGGCCTGCCGGGCGGCGGCGGGAAATGCGCCGCAATTTCGCCGCGCATGGTCTGCCACATCAGCCGCAAGCGGGCGACGTGGGGCGAGCGCTCATGATCGCGCAGGACTATCGGCGACGGCCCCGCAAAGGGATCGGTTTCCCGGATGTTGTATCCGGCCGCCTGCATGGTTTTGACAATGTCATCGCCGATGCGGGCCTTGCCGATATTGCGAAAGCCCCCGGCGAGGCGCTCCGCCGCCTTCGTGTGCCCGCCTTCCAGCAGAAGGCTGAGCACCTCCGAGGCGTTGCGGATGGTGCCCAAGGCCGCACGCGCCTCATTGGCGGAGGCGGTGTAGAAACCGGGCCCGCTGGCGACAAGCGCGGCGGGCAGGGTGTAGAGGTTGAGGCCGTCCTTCTTTTCAATCAGGGCGGCTGGGGGCAGGTCAGCCTTTACATCGAGCAGGGACGTGTCATGGGGGAGGGCGACGATGTTGTTCTTGCCCTTCGGGGCCCGAACAAGAAGCTGGCGCGGCACGGTCCGGTTGCCGGTGTGCAGCAGCAGAGACTCTTCCGGCGACAGCACCCACGCCTTGCCGAACCGCTCAGTTAGATAGGTGGCACAGAACGCCCAGAAGGAGGCATACCAGGCGGTGCTCTCGCCGGTGGTCTCATCCGGCCGGGCCGGGATGTACCAGCCCTTCATGACGGGCTTGAGGAAGCCAGCCTTGAGCAGGCGCTCCCGGTGGGTGCGTGACAGCTCCGCCGAGCGGATCGCCACCTTGCCACCCTTTTGCAGCCCGTGAAGGGCCTCTAGGCTATCGGCAAGTTTTTCAGCGGCGGTGGGCATGGCTTAGGTCAATTCGTTTATCGTGTTGTTCATTAGTTAGTTTATTATGTTGTACATCAATTAGTTTATTGTGTCCATCATTTACTCGTTTATTGTGCTGCCACCCCCTCGTTAGCCCTGCGCGGACACCTGTCAGCCGCGCTGCGCCTGACACCGGGAATCCTTGCTGGTGGGCATTGAGGAGTGTTGGTGGTCCCATATGGGTGTTGTTATTGTAGGCTTTTTACTGCTAGTGTTTGAATGCACTTGTTCCTTGGTTCCCGCGTAACTCCATACAGTGGAAGAAGAAACTTTGTTTCAGTAGGGAGGCAAGATGTATTTTCGCCTACAAAAACCCCTCGCACGGACGGCTGCCGGTGGCAGTGCCGTCAGACGTGCTGTGAGGGGCTTTCAGGCGAAAACTCAGCCACATTCGACCACCTGGCGGGGTCTCAAGGGCTTCGTCTTGCTCGCAAGCGAGAGGCGCATTCTGCGCCTTACAACGGGGCGTTACGGCGATGGCTCGGCCGCGTAAGAGCCCGGCCGAGCAACGCCGCCACGTTGTAAATATCCGCCTCACGGATGCGGAGCTGGCGCAGCTCAAGACCCATGCCGCCGCCGCTGGGATGCCTTTCGGGCGTTACGCGCGGGAGACGGTTCTGGGCAAACGCCCCCGCGCCCGCCCGGCCCAACTCATCATCTTCCAGAAGCTGCTCTACGAGCTGCAATCGGCGGCGACCAACTTCCAGCAGCTTGCAGACGTGACCGGCGAGGAGGTCTACGCCCGCTGGGCACGCTACACCGGCGGGCAGTTGGTGGAGCAACTGCTGGGCCGCAACGATCTCGCGGAGCTGATCGAGGCGCAGATCGAGCCGCTCAATATGGCCGGGCATACCGTCAACCGGCTGGCGCATATGGCCAACAGCGGCCACGATGTGCCGAGCGAGCTTCGAGGCGAAGCGTTCGAGGCCATGCGCGCGGCGCTGGAGCCGCTGCATGAAGCCTCAGTGGCGCCAACAGCCGCCAACAAGGACGCAGGCACGCCGCCGAAAGAGGGGGCGGGACCATCTCACGAGCCGCCGTCACGCGGGGGGAGGTGATGGATGCGCTTCAAGATACCCAAAAAGCAGCCCGCGAACTTCCGCGCGTCGGCGCTTTATCTATCGGGCAACACCGCCAAGCTCAGCCCCGATCGCGTCGAGTGGGTTGAGACGCGCAACCTTCAGACCGAAAGCCCCGAAGCCGCCGCCGCCATCATGGCGGCCACCGCCGCCCAGTCCACCCGGTGCCGCAATCCGGCCTATCACTTCGTGCTGGCCTTCGACCCGAAAGACGCCAAGGCCGGAAAGGTTGACCCCGGCATCATGCGCGAGATCGCGATTGACGCCATCGAGCGCCTTGGCCTCAGTGACTATCAAGCCCTCATCTACGCCCATCGGGACACCGAGCACCCGCATATCCACTTCCTGGTGAACCGGATTCATCCGCAAACCGGCAAAGCCTACAGCCGTCACAATGACGGCAAGCGCCTCACGGCGCTGGTGCGCGAGATCGCCCGCGAGCGCGACCTCAACATCGCCAAGGAACGCGGGCGGGACAAAGCCCGCATCCCCGAACAAGAGCTACAGGAAGATTTTGGCGACACCCGCGCGACCGTGACGGACGCGGAGTATTGGCTGGCCCGGCGCAACAACCGCCCGCCCATTCCGGATATGAGCTGGGAAGACGTGAAGTCACTGCGGGAGCGCGTGGCCCCGCACTTCTACAACGCTACGTCGTGGGCCGACCTATCCGCGCGTGTTGGGGCTTATGGCCTCCAGTTGCAGCGCAAGGGCCGGGGCCTCGTGCTGGTACGCGGGGATGAAGCGGCCAAGCTTTCGCAAATGGGCAAAGGTGTGCGGCTTACGGAATTGGAGGAACGGTTCGGGCAGAAGTTTGACGAATGGGAGTTGACGCGGATTGACGAGCTTGTGGCGGCGGAGAAGCGCAAGCACCCTATCCCCGGTAGCGAGAACATGACGCCTGCCCAATTGCGCCGCGCCGACCGGCTCCGCGCGGCGGAAGAGCGGGTTGCGCACAAGAAGACCAGAGACGCCATGACCGAACTCGATCACGCGCAAATGGCCGTCCACTACTGGAAAGGCCTGGACGCGCATTACCGGTATGGTGAGAGGCGGCTGTTCCGCGCCGAGCGGGATGCAGCCTACGCCCACAGTCGGCATGACCGCGCGACGAAGTTTGAAACACGCTGGCGGGAGAGCTTCCGGGAGTCGCTTTCGGTCACGTTTAAAGACCCGGCCAAGGCCGAGCGTATCTGGATGAAGATGGAAGCACAGTTCGGCGTTGAAGAAACCGCCCGCATGCTCAAGGAGAAGCCCGGCCTTGCCGGAGGATTGCGTGGCCTGAATGTCGGCATCGCCAAGGATGAAACCCGCAAGAAGGCGGAAGTGTCTCTGCGTTACCTGAAACATCGGCGCAGCCGTTGGCGCAGAGCGCAGCAGGACGTTAACCACTGGAACGACAAGATCGCGGACGGACGCCGGCAGGTGAAGATCGCCAAACGGGACTTTGAACTGATCCACCAGCGTACCGGCACCGACGCCTACTTGCACAAGATGCTGGGAAGGGCGCTTGAGCGCCGCGCCGCAGCCCTGTCACGAGTGACGGAGAAAGCCATCCGCGCCAGCAACCATGCCTATGACTACAAGCGCCAGCTCGTGCGCGCGCTCCATGAATACGAGGAGAACAGCCGGAAGAATGAGAAAGTGAAAGAGATGGAGAGGGAGATGCCGTTCCCGCGTTTCTGAAACGACGGGTTTGGAAAGTTGGTAGACAACTGAGGCCGCCCCTTTGGGGGCGGCTTCTTTCATTTGCGCGGCAAAGTGCTAGTGTCGCGGTGTGACCGAATCCCCAATTTTGTCACACAAATCAACCCCCTATTTTCCCATTTCCGCCTTCCAGAGTCGGCTGGCTAATTTGCGTTCTTCCGTACCAATCGCATCGGCGTAAATGGCGGTTGTCGCCATGTCTGCATGGCCTAGCCAACGCTGCACGAGATTGAGCGGGACGCCAGCTTCAAGCGCCGCAATGGCAAAGCTATGCCTGAGGCCGCGCGCGTTGGCGTGCGGGCCTGAGACTTTTGCAAGCTCCATCGTTTCGGTGATGCGGCGGTAGGCCGTCATGCGGCACCAGCTCCATAGAGGGCTGGTCTTGTTACCCTGGGCGATGCCGTTAAGCGCAGCGATCAGCTCCTTGCGCACCGGCACCGCCCGGTAGATGCCCTTCCGGCGTTTTTTCAGGCTCTCAAAAATCACAACGCCCCGGCTGGGATCGATCCTGTCGGTGGTCAATTCCAATGCTTCCGTAAGACGGCAGCCGGTCTCGGCAATGAGCCAGCAGAGTGCGTGTACGTCTGCGGGGCGTTCGGCAGCGGCCGTCATAAAGGCGCGGCGCTCCTTGGCTGTCAGATATTTCCGGTGGCCCGACTGGTCGTACAGGCTCCATTGCTTGTGGTGGTCATTGTTGAACTCGGTCTCTCCCTTATGCGGCATTTCATATCTATCCAGCCTAACAGGTTCGCGTGGGTGCAGTGACCGAATTGGGGATTCTGTAACTCCATTCTTCAACGTTCCGTGTTCTGCCGAACACACTACCCATAGGTCTACGGATGAAATCTCACACGATGAAAGGCAAGCCGCTGGGCTTGAAAGTGCTGGCTATGACGTTTGGCACGTTCGCACTCGCCGCTTGCGGTGAAGAGCGGGCGACCTACACCGCCGCCGACGAGGCGCGTGCCAAGGAGATCGGTATGGAGCGGTGTCTTTCGTCGGGTGCGGCGGATGCACTGTGCGAATGCACCGCTGCGAAGATGAAGTCGATGAGCAAGGAAGACTATTCAACGTGGGTAACGCTCTTGGTAGCGGTTGATGGCGCAACTAGCGCGCAGGAAGCCGCCGAGAAGGCCGGTATGTCGGAAGCTGAATTGACGAAAGTCAGCAACCATCTGTCGATTGAGGGCGCGCGCGTTGGAATGCAGTGCGAGCAGGAACTCGCTCAGTAAGCATTGACGTTTGTTCATTAGCCCAAGGGGGGAGTCATGAAGAATTTGTGGAGTCGTAGCGCGGCGGTGTTGTCCGTGGCCAGCACCATGGTGCTTGCAGGCTGTTGGGAGTCCCAGACGCCGAATAGCTTCTACGTGGAGTTTGAAAAGGCTGTTGCCTGTAGCTCCATGTCGGAAGAAGAACTCACATCCAAGTACATGGCGCCCGGCTACGGCACGGCCCGCTACGTAGAGAGCCTTGTCCGCATGCGAACGCACCCATCAAGCGCAGCGAAACTCGCTAGGGATTGCCGCGACTGGGACAATGCAGAAAAGCTGGCCGAGACGAAAACTGAGGAAGTTGCGCCGGGTAAGTGGATCATCAACGGCGAGACAACCCGGAAGGGCTACTTCAAGCGTATTCCCGGCATCTACGTCGCGAAAATGTCTGACGACAAACTCAAGATTGTCGTGGGCAATCCGTAGGTGCTGGTGTTCAGGTTAGATTGGGGGAAGGTGCAATGTGGCTCTTTCTAATTTTCCTGATCCTTGTGCTTGGGGTAATGGGCGCAAATCAGGCTCGGAAAACGCAAGCCTTCGTTGATGGACTGCGGCAGGCTGCGGCGATCAATTACGAGCGTACACAGCGAGAAGCGCCGGGTACCCGTTATGCTGCTTTGGGCCCGAATGAGTTCCAAGCCGCATATGTGTCCGTCGTCGTGCGCCGCTACAATGGGCTTCGGCGCAAGGTTGCCGGTATGGTCTTTTTAGCCAGCTTTTTGATCTTCGCTTACTACGGCTACTCAAACGGCAATTTACTCGCCCGAAATTTCGATACGCAACTTCTGTACATGGGCATTTTTTTCGTCACGGCGCTTGTCGTGTCGTTCATAGCTCTTGTGTTTGTCTCAAGCATCTTGAGGAACAGGCCGTTCCCCAGATGGCCGGAAAACTAAGGCAGGCGCGCGCTTATTGCGCGCGCCGCCGCAGTTGCCATTCCTGCCAGTCGAAGTAGCGCAGCTTGCGCGTCACCATGCCGTGCAAGCCCTCCACGAACAGCAACTGCTGGTCGCGAGACAGGGTGCTGACTTCGTCCGGCGTCATCAGAGGCCGCGCCGTCTCAAAGAGGCCACTGTGAAACGCCACCGGCAGCAGGTTCATCGGCAGCGGTGACGAGCGGCCTTGCGATTTCACCTTTACCGTGGTCACGCCCAGCATATCGGACAGCAAACGGGCCGTGCCGGAGTCCTGCACGTTGAAGGCTTGTCGCACCGCGCAGTTGGCGATCATCGAGCGCGCCTTCGGGTAGACCTTCTCCAATTGATTCAAGTCCTGCACGAAGAGCCATAGCTTCGCGCCGTACCCGGCCATGTAGCCGATGCCTTCTTCAATCGGACGCATGTAGCCAAGCGCCGGTAGCTCATCCAGCAAGAACAGCACATGATTAGGTTTGCTGGTGCCGCGTCGCGTCATGGCGGCCATGCTCAGGCCCACCATCAACCGCATAAAGGGCCGGTAGGCTTCCAGATGCTCAGGCGGCACGATGATGTAGAGCGTGCCCGTTTTCTCCTTGAGTTCCTCCAGGTCGAAGTCCGACCACTCTGTCAGCTTGGCCAGCGGCTCACTGTCGAAGACGGCTGTTGCCGCTTGCGCGGTAGAGATAACCGCCGAGCGTTCCTTGGCTTCCTTCTGGGAAAAGCCCCGGGCTATACGGGCGACGGTGTCGATATCGCTGTTAGACATCCTTTGTATGACCAACTCGAACCCTTCCTGATCCTCCATCAGCAGTTCGCGCAGATAGGCCGGGTTGCGCTTGCCGACCAGACATTGCCGCCGGATATAGAGCACCAAGCCGGTGATCAGGGTTCGCGCTTCCCGTTCCCAGTGGTTGGCTTCCGCTTGCTCCGGCGTGACCAGCATTTCCGCGATAAGCCGTGCGTCATCCAGTTCGTAATGCGTGCAGATGCGGATGAAGTCGAACGGGTTGTAGCGGGCGCTTTCGCCGTCTTCCGCAAACGGTGCCATGGCATAGACCGGGCCCAGTGTTCGGCGGTGGGCATGGGTGATGGCGAAGTTCTCGCCCTTAATGTCGGTGACGATGGCCGACTTCTCCCAGGAGAGCAGGTTCGGGATCACACACCCCACGCCCTTGCCGCTTCGAGTCGGCGCGAAGGTGAGCAGGTGCCCGTGGCCGCTGTAGCGCACCATGCGCCCATGGGCGCGGCCGAGCAGCACGCCGCCCGGTTTGAAGAGCCCGGTGGCGGCAAGTTCGTCCATGGTCGCAAAGCGTGCCGAGCCATGGCTGAGTTTGTGCGGAAAGAACCGCAGGCGGATGCCCGTAGCAACGAGTCGCGTCAGATGCCCCGAGAGACCAAACAGCGCCCCCATAACAAGGCCATGATGCACTGGCCCGGCAAAAGCCAAATACCCAATCGGTGCGGCGACAAACGGCAGATGCCGCCACACACTTGCGATCAAAAAGATCAATAGTCGTAAGTTCCCCATAGCAAAAACCTCCATAAGTTCCGGGTTGATGCGGGCTTATGGCGGCGGCGTTCAGACCGCAGAGAAATAAGACTGATTCAATGAAAGGGGCTATGGGGCAGTATTTTAATTGCCGTGCACTATTGAATGTAAGGCACTCGGTGCGCTCACTCGTCTTGCGGCTGCGACTTTGAAAGTGAGTGAGTTTGTGCACCTAGAAGAAACAAAATCGGCAATCTTCAAAGTGAAGCGTACGGGCGGTGCCTTCCACTAGGTGGCTTCGTTGAAGCCACCCTTTTCCATCATCTCTGGCGTCTTGGCCCATTCATTGCCGTCTACTCGTTGAGGAGCGTGGAAGATTATCTGCCATAGAGTATAAAGTTATTTTATCTGTTACGGCGTATATTGACATATTATCTGCTGTGGCGCATAATTCCTAAAATAACGGGGATTATGGCTATGGCGGAGTTGGTGCGTTCACCCAAGCAGATCGGAGCAGTCTTGCGGCGGTACCGCCGTGGACAGAATCTGACCCAGGCGGACCTGGCCAAGCGAGCGGGGGTGCGGCAAAGCACTGTCTCCCAAGTGGAGGGCGGGCTCGAAACCGCCAAGCTCAATACCCTCATGGATATGCTGCGGGCGCTCGATCTTGAGGTCGTCATTCAGCCGCGCACCAAGAGCTCTCATAGCGACATTGAGGACTTATTCTAATGGCGCGGACGAGGCGAAGCGCCCGCCTTACCGTTGCGCTGAACGGCCAGCGAGTCGGCGTTCTTGAGCGCGGCGCAAGTGGTGCCATTGCCTTTACCTATGACAAGCCATGGCTGGCCGATGAGCGTCGGGCCTTACCGGTATCTCTTTCGCTGCCCTTGCGGGAAGAGCGATATACCGGCGCACCGGTCTTCGCCTTCTTCGACAATCTGCTACCTGACAACGACCAGATTAGGCGCACCGTTGCCGAAAGAGTTGGAGCCGAGGGTACGGATGCTTTCAGCCTGCTGAACAGAATCGGCCGAGATTGCGTCGGAGCCTTGCAATTCGTGCCTGACGGAGAAGAGCTACAGCAGCCGGGCCCTCCAGATTGCACACCGCTCAACGATGCCGACATTGCCGAGATAATTCGCAACCTTGCCTTTGCTCCGCTTGGCATCAGGCCGGATGGGGAGCGAGAGTTCCGCATTTCCATCGCCGGCGCTCAAGAGAAAACGGCGCTGTTATGGGATAACGGTTGGTGCTTGCCGAAAGGTGCCACCCCCACCACGCACATTCTCAAGCCGCAATTGGGAGAACTGCCCAACGGCCTCGATATGACGCGCAGTGTTGAGAATGAACACTTCTGTTTGGCCTTGTGCCGCGCATTGGGGCTTGAGGCCGCGCAAAGTCAAATTGTGGATTTTGAAGATGTACGAGTGCTGGCCATTGAACGCTTCGACCGCATCAAGACACGTGACGGTCGCCTACTTCGCGTGCCTCAGGAGGATTTCTGTCAGGCGTTATCTATTCCACCTACGTTGAAATACACCGCCGAGGGCGGCCCCGGCATACAGGAATGCTTGTCTCTTTTGAGTGCAAGCGACTATGCGGACAGAGATCGATTGGCCTTCCTTAAAGCACAGATTGTCTTCTGGCTTATGGGCGCGACGGACGGACACGCGAAGAACTTTAGTGTATTTCTCTCGCCAGGTGGCCGTTATCGCATGACGCCTCTCTATGACATCATGTCTGCACAGCCGAACTATGATGCGAAGAAGTTACGGCAACGGGAGTTCCGGCTTGCTATGCCGGTTGGTGACAATCGGCACTATCCCATTGAGCGGATTTATCCTCGGCACTTCATTCAAAGCGGTAAGGCCGCAGGAATTGCCGAAGAGCATGTGCGAGATATTTTCGAGGATTTGGCCAAGGCACTTCCAAGTGCGCTGGAAAGCGTCACCAAGGAAATGCCGAAGAAATTCCCCGGGCAGATCGTCGATAGCCTTGCTGCGGCTATGACCAAGCGGGTGAGGTTATTTGATCTGTGAAGAGAGGTTTTCCGCTGACGCTGCGTGGTTACGTTTGCGTCATGGAATCATATTTAAAAACGGACACCAAACGTCCTTTTTTCAATATGAAATTCGGAATGGCGGAAGGTCATACCGAAAAACCGACACTAAACGTCCATTTTTCAATATGATTTCACATTGAAAAGCCCCGCCGGTTAGGGCGGGGCTGCTTTCTCGGCCAACTCTCTTTTTTGTGCCGCTAGGCGGCGGAGGTCTTAGGGGCGAGGCGTTGGGCCTCAAGCCACTTATTGAACTCCGCTTTGTCGATGTAGACGCGCCCACCAATCTTGATCAGGGCGGCCTTCAGGCCGTTTGTGTCTGCGTGGAAAATCCACCAGCGCAGCTTAGCTTCCGTGACGAATGGCGCCTCGGCGGCCAGTTGCTTCACCGTCCGCAGTTCTTCGTAGTTGACCATTTTTCATGATCCCTCTTATTCGGAAAAAAACGGAGAGAGGGAAAAGAAGGAGATACTTAGTTAGAAAATATGAGGCACGCCGGAAAAATCAATGAACTTTCTTGCGCGCCATTGCAGGTGATTGATTGTTTTGGGTTTTTCGCAATGAAAACGCTTGTTTCCTGCGTGAATCAGCGGGTCGAACGGCTGCCCGCCAATCATCCTAGAAAATGTTCTTGTTCATTTTCGTCACGATGTCGCGCGTATGGTCTTCGGACAGATGCGAATAGCGCTTCACCATTTGGAGCGTCTTGTGCCCTAGCACTGCCGCAATCTCCAGAAGGGACGCGCCATTCATCGCCAGGTATGAGGCGGCCGAGTGGCGTAGGTCATGGAAGCGGAAGTCTTCGATCTTCGCTTCATCACGCGCATTCACCCATGCCTTGCGAATATCAATAGCCGCGCGTCCGTCGCGTCGCGGGAAGAGCCACGGCGTCGGCTCATCCATCTTCTCGCAAAATGTTTCGCGCCACTGGAGGTGTCCCTTCAAAACTTCGGCGAGGTGTTCCACCACCGGGACCACGCGGGTTTCACCATTCTTGGTGTCTCGCAGAATGGCACTGCCGCGCTTGAGATCGAGGTCTGCGAGCTGGAGCTTGAGGATTTCTCCCAAGCGTGAGCCGGTGGACAGGGCAAACACAACAATAGGGTAGAGCTGCTTATTGTCGCTGGCTTTGCAGGCTTTCAGAAGGGCCTCACGCTCATCGTCATCGAGGTATCGAACGCGGGAATTATCAACCTTTGTGACCCGCCCCACGCCCTCCATGGGGTTGGCGCCCATCAGGCCCCAACGTCCGGCGTGCTTCAACAGCATTTCCAGAATGTCTCGGTAATGCTTCAGCGTTCTCTTTGAAATCGGCTTGGTCGCTTTTTGGCGGTTCTCTTCTGACATGCGGGCATCGCGCGATTGTGCGAGCGCCTGTAGCTTCTCGTTGATGAGCTTTACATCGATGTAGGAGAGGGCGTAATCGCCCAGTTCCGCTTCCCAATACTTTACGCAGGTACTTTCGGAACGCTGGGTAGAAGCGGCCTTGTTCGGCAAAATCTCCCTGCGGTACCGATCAACCACATCCTTCAGAGTGTGCCGCTTGGCTTCTTGGTGAGCGCTCTTGAACTCGCCTCTATGGATCGCGGCTTCCGTCTGTTGAACCCACAGCTTGGCATCGGAGAGACGGCGAAACGTTTTATCAATGGGCGGCATCCCGTGGACCCGCACTTTGGCACGGTAAACTGTGCCAGCTTTTCGTTCGCGTTTCTCTATGCTTGCCATTTTTACTGTCCCCAAAAATTTCATTCAAGTCATAACAATCAAAATATGTTAGTAATATTAGTATCTTATGGATTGTCGTGCAAGGATTTTTGGGGACAAATTGGGGACAGTAAGCCCTCAAAAATGCCCGAAAACGTCAACATGCCTCAACTAATGAAATTGGATAACCTATTGTTATTATTGTGATTTGTGTTGTGGTGTGTTGGGGGTGATTGCTCTGTTTCCGTCTCATAACCTGAAGGTCGCAGGTTCAAATCCTGCCCCCGCAACCATCGATGTCAGCACCCCAGGTGCTGCGGAAATAGCGGCCCCATCCGGGCCGCTTTATGGGCGGGTGTTTTTTTGCCGGCCGCCAGCGTCAGAATGCCGGCAAGGTCCCCCTCCAGCCATAGGTCCGCTTTACCATCCTCGCCGGCCGAAACGATAATGCGGCCGACCAGCGCCCGGATATCGTCGCTGGCTTCAAGCCGAGTACGCTCGTCTTCGAGTGCCGTAAACAGACCATCGATGCGCTTGCGGTACTCATGCGCCATGTTGGGGTGCAGTAGCGTTGGCGGCTCTTCCGCCTGGGCGAGTTCCTCCGTCAGACGCGCCTTACGATCTTCAAGTTCAAACAGCTCTTCCTTCATACCTGGCGTACGATAGCCTTCCTTGATCGCGTCGATGATCTTGCGGATTCCCCCTTCAACCTTCTTCAGTTCCGCCCCTTTGGCGGCGATTCCTGTAGACGCTTCCATCCGCAGGCGGTTGATCTCACGGGTATACTCTTCACAGAACGCGTGGAAGCGTTCCGGCTTCATCAGATGATTGCGCAGGGCGTTGAGGACGCGGGTCTCCAGCTCCTCACGCGTGATCCGGGTATGGTTCGAGCACGTCCCCTTGTTCTTCACCGTCGAGCAGCCGAACTGACCTCGATAGACAATGGAATAGCCGCCCCCGCACTCGGCGCATTTGATGAGGCCGGAGAAGAGGTAGCGCGTGCGGCGCGTTGCGGTAAGGCCGTTGCCTCCATTCTTGACATAGCGCTCGCGGATCGCGGTTTGGCGCGCCTTCACCTTGGCCCAAAGTTCATCGTAGATGATGCGCAACTCCGGGACCTCCTGGATGATCCACTCCTCTTTAGGGTTTGGGCGCGCGACACGCTTGCCCGTATCCGGATCCTTGAGAAAGCGCTGGCGGTTCCAGACGAGCCTGCCTATGTAAAGCTCGTTGTTGAGCACGCCGTTGGCGCGCTTCACATTGCCGAATAGCGTGCTCGGTCCCCATCCCTTGCCGCGGGGACCGGAAATGCCTTCGGCATTCAGCTCATGGGCGATTTGGCGCGGCGACTTGCCGGCTGCATAGTCGGCGAAGATGCGGCGCACTATCGCAGCTTCCGCCGGATCGATCTCACGCTCGCCGCGTTCCGGCTCACCGTCGGGGCCGGTCCGGCGCACGACGCGATAGCCGTAAGAATTCCCGCCTCCCGACTTGCCGTCTTCGACCCGGCCGCGCAAGCCTCTGCGCGTCTTGTCGGCGAGGTCCTTGAGATACAGCGCCCCCATCGTGCCCTTGAGGCCGATATGGAGCTCACTGATGTCGCCTTCGGAGAGCGTCACCATGCGCACCCCGGCGAAGGTGAGGCGTTTGTAGACGCCGGCGATATCCTCCTGATCGCGGGAGATGCGGTCGAGCGATTCGGCGAGCACAATATCGAAGCGCCGGGCCTGCGCGTCCTGCAGAAGCGCCTGGATACCTGGCCGGATCAGGCTCGCGCCTGAAATCGAACGATCGCTGTAGCTGTCGACGATGCGCCACCTTTCGCGCTCCGCGCGCTCGCGACAGATTCTCAGTTGGTCCTCTATCGAGGCGTCACGCTGGTTGTCGGAGGAGTAACGAGCGTAAAGGGCTGCGGTCGGCATGCGGCATGTCCTCGGATTCAATGATTCGATTCTGAATCCTTTTTCGCCCTCAGACAAGCTTCTGCGTAGTGCTGTCTTGCCGCCTGGCGCGCAAGTGCTTTCACAATACTTTGGAGTCTGTTCTCGATTTCGCGCGATATCGGATGTGCAAGTTTCCGTTCTTGCGCAGTCGTCTCATTAGGATTTGGAGTGAATTTGCTGTTTTCCATCTGCAGGATCATGCCTGCACGATGCATAAGTCCCAATACGGGGCTTCCCAACGTTATCCATCCCAAGCAACCATCGGCTGGCCCGTCTTTGCTCCGCTTGGATCGACCATGCGGCTCTTGGAAAAGTGGTGTCCGGGGGATGCAACTTTGAGGGCCACACGCACGGGCGTGGTAGGTCGAGGCCGACTGGACACGATAGCGTGACTTGATCGGCGCCCATTCGGCCGCCTTCCTTCCGCCGTCAGTGGTATCTGCAATCACTATTCGACGCTTCCCTTCCACTCCAAAATCAATTGACGTGTGCTGATCGGAATAGTTCCCATCTGCGTCATCCGCGCCATTGCGGTGTTATGGATATCCAATGAAGTCCCTCTCGTCGCGTCCACTACAAGGTATACGTCGAAACCTTCCTCCAAAGCGCTGAGTGCGGCGAAGGTGACTGAATCATCTGACCACATGCCGCAAAGGATTAAGCGGTTGCGTTGACAAGATCGAATATGGTCCCGAAAAGAGTCATTCGCCCACGGATTTATTGTTTCGCGCCAAATCGCATCTTCCCCCGAGCCATGGCTGTCTGATGCGTTTATCAGTTTATCATTCCGCGCACGATTTGATCGTGCGGTGACGATTGTCGGAATTTTAAGCTCTTCTGCTGTTTTCAAAAGCAGACCAACCACTTCGGTAAAACGCTGCGCTTCTTCGGCCGGCAGGCCAGCGGAAAAATTGGCGAGGTAGTCGATGAGAACAACGACGCAGTGTTCCGGGTTCAAAAGTAAACCGAATGATTTCGAACTGGACGAATCCGTTGAGCGGTTCATTTCATGAATTCTCCGGACTTTCACGCAGGCGCAATAGCCGCAGCGCATTGGCGATCACCAACAAGGAAGCGCCTATATCGGCGGCGATCGCGCCCCACAAAGTCGCGAAGCCGGCAAAGGTGAGCCCCATGAAAACCGCTTTGACCCCGAGTGAGAAGACGATGTTCTGGCGAATGATCGCGAGCGTCCGTTTGGAGTGACGGACGAGCCAAGGCAGTTTCGAGATGTCATCGGTCATGAGCGCGATATCGGCGGTCTCGATCGCTGCGTCCGAGCCGATCGCGCCCATGGCGATGCCGAGGTTGGCACGCGCCAGCGCCGGCGCGTCGTTGACACCGTCGCCGACCATGGCGACCGTACCATAGCGCGCGACAAGCTCCTCGATTTTCTTGACCTTGTCGTCCGGCAATAGCTCGGCGTGTACCTCGTCGATGCCGAGATCGCGGGCGATGGCATTGGCCGTGACGCGGTTGTCGCCGGTCAGCATGACCACATGCCCAATGCCGGTGGCGTGCAGTTGTTGCATGATTTCCCGCGCCTCCGGCCGGACCGTATCCGCGACCGCGATGAGACCGCAGACATGACGCGGGTTGCCGACGGCGATGACGGTCTTGCCGCCCGCTTCCAGCGCTTCCGCCTGTCTTGCGGTCTCGGGCGTATCCTGACCGCGCTCGACGACGTAGCGGTGGGAACCGAGCCAGAACCGTTCGCCGTCGAAGGTTCCGGCCAGCCCCTTTCCCTTGAGAACCCGCACGTCGCCCGCCGGCGCAGGTGTGATTCCCCGTTGATCCGCATATTCCAGAATTGCCCGCGCAAGAGGATGCGTGGAGCGCGCCTCAAGCGCGGCGGCGCGCGCAACGAGCTCGGCCTCGGTGTGGTTTCCGAGCGGGATGACCTCAGCCACGACGGGCTCGGCCCGCGTGATCGTTCCGGTCTTGTCCATGGCGATCGCCTTCAGGCGCGCTGGAAGCTCGATATAGGCGCCGCCCTTGACCAGCACCCCGGCCCGCGCCGACGACGCCAGTGACGCGACGATGGAGACGGGCGTCGAGATCACCAGGGCACACGGGCAGGCGATCACGAGCAGGACTAGGGCGCGATAGAACCAGTCGTCCCACGCTCCGCCGAGCGCCAGCGGCGGCGCCAGGAATACAAGCAACGCGAGAGCCATGACCGCGGGCGTATAGACACGAGCAAAGCGCTCCACCCATTGTTCCGAAGGAGCGCGCCGCGCATGGGCTTCCTCGACCATGCGGATGATGCGCGCCAGCATCGTGTCCCCGGCCGCCTTGGTGGCCTCCACCGTGAGCGTTCCGTCGCCGTTGATGGTGCCGGCGTAAACCTCCGCGCCCTCCGCCTTTTCAACCGGCACGCTCTCGCCGGTGACGGGCGCTTGATTGACAGCGCTTTCGCCGGCAGCGACCCGCCCGTCCAGCCCGATGCGCTCACCAGCCGGAACGATGAAGCGGTCGCCTGGATTGACCTCGGCCACAGGCACGTCCGCTTCCGATCCGTCTGCGCGCAGGAGACGCACCATGGGCGGAGAAAGATCGACAAGAGCGGCAATGGCACGGCGCGCTCGGCCGACGCTCCAGCTTTCGAGGGTGAGCGAGAGGGAGAACAGGAAGGCGACCGTCGCTGCCTCGAACCATTCGCCGATGACGATGGCGCCGGCGATGGCGACCGTCATCAAAAGGTTCATGTCGGGCCGCAGGCCGAGCGCCGCGTACCAGGCCTTGACGATGACGAAGCGAATGCCGAAGCCGATGGCGAGCGCATAGGCCGCCATCTCGGGCAGAGGCACGGCTTCTCCGTCGTGACCGGCGAGAAGCCGAATGGCTTCGGTGAAGCCGCCCGCGAGCCAAATGTGGATGACAAAGCCTGCAACGACAAATAGGCCACTGAGACTTGTGAACCAGATGTGTTGGCGTCGGCGCCTGTCGCTCTCGTCACCCGCGCTTTTCGCGCCGGCGCGCCATTCGACCGCGGTCATGCCCGTCCGGCGGACGGCTTCCCGGATCTCATCGGCGGAGGCCGGCGGCGCTTCGGCGAGCACCGTCATGCGGCCGTTCAAGACGTCGAAGGCGAGGTTGTCCGCACCGCCGACAAGCGGGCCAAGCTCGCGCCGGAGCACCGCCACTTCCTCGGCGCAATCGAGCCCTCGCACCTTGAAGGTCAGGCCGGACGCTTCAGATGCGGGCGCCATCAGGACGCGTTTCCGTCGTCGATCGGATATGCGCTTTCGATTTCGCTGACATAAACCCAGCCGGCATTGGGTTGTCCGGTGCGCCCATTGTCGCGAATCAACGCCAAGGCCTGGTCGACCTTGTCCGCCTCGCAGACGAGTTCCAGCTTCACCTCTGTGATGACTTTTTCGCCAATCTCAATGGAATATTGCTGTTCCTGAGAATCGAGGGCTTTCAGCATACCCTTAACGTCGATCACGGAAATGTTCCGGAACCCTGCTGTCTTAAGGGCATGGACAACGTCAGCGATCCGGTTGCGGTGAATAAACGCTTTAACTTCTTTCATATTAGACCTCCTGCGATTCGAGCTGTCGGGCGGTTTCCACGGGTCGTGCCACGCGCGTCTCCATCCACTCATAGATGACGGGGAGAAGGACAAGGGTCAGCAGCGTCGAAGTGATCAGCCCGCCGACGACGACGGTGGCAAGCGGCCGCTGGGTTTCGGCACCGACACCTGACGACAGCAGCATGGGGATCAGGCCGAGGATTGCCACGCTTGCCGTCATCAGCACCGGGCGGAGTCTGAGTTCCGTTCCCCGTCGTACGGCTTCCCCAACGCTCAGTCCCTTTTCGCGCAATCCATTGATGAATTCGACGAGGACGATGCCGTTGAGCATGGCGACACCGAAGACCGCAATGAAGCCGATCGCCGACGGCACAGACAGATATTGCCCGGTGATGGCGAGCGAAATCAGTCCGCCGATAGTGGCGAATGGCACATTGGCGATGATCAGCGTTGCGTGGCGGATCGAGTTGAACGCGGTGTACAGAAGGACGAAGATGAAAAAGATCGTCAGCGGTACGATGATCGAAAGGCGCGTGAGCGCGCGCTGCTGGTTCTCGAAAGCACCGCCCCATTCAATCCAATAGCCGGGCGGCAATTCCACATTTTGCTTAATCGCCCGGTTTGCATCCTGAACAAAGCCGTCAATGTCGCGTCCGCGGACATCCATCTGGATTACCGCATAACGCTGCAATTGCTCGCGCCGAACGAAGGAATAGCCTTCCGCCACTGACACGTCCGCGACACGGCTCAACGGAATAATCGCCCCATCGGCCGTACGCAGTGGGATCGCCTTGATCGCCTCGATGGAGGTTTTCGAGGAGTCCTGAAGCCGGGCCGTGATGTCGAATCGTTTGACGCCGTCGATAAGTGTCGAAACTGGCTCGTTGCCGATTCCGGTGCGGACGATAGTCAGAACATCATCAGCGTTGAGGCCATAACGGGCAAGCTGGTCCCGGTCTACCTGAATCCGCACTTGCGGCTTGCCGAGATTAGCTTCGAGCGATAGATCGGCCACACCGGGGACCGAGGCGATCGCGTTCTTGATCTCTTGGCTCAGGCTGTCGAGTTCGGCCAGGTCTTCGCCGTAGAGCTTCGCCGCCAAGGTGGCGCGCACCCCTGAGATCAGTTCTTCCACCCGCATCTGGATCGGCTGGGTGAAAGCGATGACGGCGGTGGGGACGACCTCTTCCAGTTTTTCACGCATGGCGTCCGCCAGTTCCTCAATCGAGCGGCCCGACTTCCATTCTCCCTCGGGTTTCAAGGCGGTGTAGATCTCCATGTAGTTGACGTCGGCAGTCTCGCCCTTTTCGGCCCGGCCGATCATGGCGAGTGTGGTGTCAACTTCCGGGAACTCCGACAATGCCGCCGAGATGTCGTTCGAGACCTTGATCGACTGGTCGAGCGAGGTGGACGGAATCGACGTTACCCGCCACATGATTGAGCCTTCCTGCAACTGCGGCATGAACTCTTTCCCAAGAAAGGGAAAAAGCGCGAGGCTGAACAGGAGCAAGGCACCGGCGGCCATCACGACCTTTCGCTTGTTTGCAAGCGACCAGGCGAGCAGGGGCAGATAGCCGCGCTTGATCCAGCGCACGAGCATGGTATCGCGCTCTTCCTTGGGCTTAAGGATGAGCGCCGCCAGAACCGGTATAATCGTCAGCGTCAGGAGCAGTGATCCCGCCATAGCGAAGCTGATGTTGAAGGCCATCGGCTTGAACATCTTGCCTTCGAGGCCTTCAAGGCTGAAAAGCGGTAGGAACACGACGATGATGATGAGGATTGCGAATGCTATCGGATTGGCGACTTCGCGCGCCGCCGCCAGCACGGCTGCCGTTCGGTTGACCTCCTCGCCGTGCGAGCGGCGCTCCGCCATAATGCGGAAGGAATTCTCGACCATGACCACGGCGCCGTCGACCATCATGCCGATACCGATGGCGAGCCCCGCCAGCGACATCAAATTTGACGACAGGCCTGCCTGCTCCATGAAGATAAAGGCGATCAGCATGGCGAGGGGCAACGCGGCGATGACCACAAACGCCGAGCGGAGTTCGCCAAGGAATAGGAAGAGCACAATGGCGACCAGGATCGAGCCTTCGATAAGAGCCCGTTCCGCCGTTGAGACGGCCTTTTCCACCAATTCTGTGCGGTCATAGATCGGCTTCAGCGTGACGCCGTCAGGCAAGGCCTGTTCGGCCACGGAAAGCTTCTCCTTGACAGCATCGACCACGTTCTTGGCGTTCTCGCCCATGCGCGATAAGGCCATGCCGAGGACTACCTCCTTGCCGTCGCGCGTCACCGCGCCGAAGCGCAGCGATGGCGCCTGTACGACCGTCGCCACGTCCCGCAAATAGACCGGCGTGCCGTCCTCGACCTTGAGGATAATGGTGCCGATATCGCGCTCACCATCGACGAGACCGAGGCCCCGGACCAAAAACTGCTCTGGTCCCTGATCGATATATTGCCCCCCGACCTGACGGTTGTTGGCCTCGATCGCCTCCATCACATCGCGGTAGCCGAGCTTGTATTTAATGAGCTTCAGGGGGTCGATCTGCACCTGATACTGGCGTTCCTGGCCACCCCAGGACATCACGTCATCGACCCCCGGCGCGGTCCGCAAGATGAGACGGATCGACCAGTCCTGCAGTGTGCGCAAGTCCATGTCGGTGATATCGCCCGCGAGTTGTTCGTCGGCGCGCTCCAGCGTGTACCAGAAGACTTGTCCGAGTCCGGAGGAATTCGGTCCCATTTCCGGCGTGCCGTAGCCCTCGGGAATGCGGTCGCGGACTTCCGCCAAGCGTTCCATAACCAGGCGGCGCGCAAAGTAAATGTCCACATCGTCTTCAAAATAGACCGAGACATAAGACAGGCCGAACAGGCTGACGGAGCGGATCTGGTCGACATCGGGCAGGCCGGCCATGGCCGATTCCACGGGGAATGTGAGAAGTTGCTCGACATCTTCTGCGGCGAGGCCGGGCGACTCCGTGTAGATATTCACCTGGACCGGGGTCACATCCGGAAAGGCGTCGATGGGAACCGTCGTCACCGCCCGCCAGCCGAGAAAGCCGATCACCAGAAAGACAATGATCACAAGAAATTTGTATTGAAGCGAAAGTTCAACGAGCTTGTTCAACATGATCTATCTCCTTAGTGCCCGTGGCCTTCGCCCATCTGGGATTTCTGGATGAGCGACTTGAGGAGAAAGACCTCAGTCGTCGCGATTTCATCGTCCGTGCTCAGACCGGCCGCGACCTCAACCCAGCCGCCGCGCGTCACGCCGGTCTTAATCGCCGTCGGGTGAAGTTCGTCGCCTTCGACTTTGAAGACGGTCGGATTTCCGTCCATGAGCGTGACGGCCGCCTCCGGTACGGCGAGCGCTTGTTTGCCATCACCGACTCCAACCGCAACGCTGACATATTGGCCGGGATGTAGCTCGTCGCCCGCATTGTCGACCTCGACACGGATCGGCAAGGTGCGTGTCGTCTCGTCAAGCGTGTGGTGGACCTGAACGATCCGGCCGCCGACCGCGTGGTCCTTGTCAATCAGAATACGGACAGACGAGCCGACCTCGGCATGAGCAACCTGATCGGGCGTAAGCTGGGCTTGCACCCACACCCGGCTTTCATCCGTGATCTGAAACAGCACGCGCCCCGCATCCACGACTTCGCCAACAACGAAATCGTCCTTGACGACCGTACCGTCCTGCGGAGCCAAAAGATCGAATATCCCAGTCGCTTTAGAAGCGTCACCGTTTTTGACCAGTCCCTCTATCTGCTCCGGTGTCATGCCGAAAGCTAAGAGCTTGGCGCGTGCCTGCTCAGCAGCCACCTGCGCTTCCACATAACGCCGCTCGGAAACGACCTCACGTCCCAGCTCGCGCACGCGGCTCCATTCGCGCGTGGCAACGATCAGGTTTCCTTGCGCATCCGCCATCTCGACGCTGGATAAGGTGACAAGCGCTTGTCCGGCCTTCACATGGTCCCCAAGCCTTGCCTGCCGGGCGACAATTTGAGCGGATATTCTCGGTGCAATCTGCGCTGATCGGTATAGATCGAGCGTTACCTCACCCGGTACAACGGCTTCGTCGGTGAGGACTCGCAAGTCCACGGGCGCCGTGGTGACGCCCTTTGCCTTGCGATCGGCGGCGGTCATTTCGACGACACCGCCTTCTTCATGCTCCTCGCCGTGCTCCGTCTCTTGCGACGCTGGAGCAGCGACTTCAATCTTTGCATTCGGCGACTGATTGATCAGCGCGAAAGCAGCGCCGACGAAAGCCACCACGACGGCTGCACCACCTAAGAACAATTTATTTTTCCTGGTCATTGGATATTCTCCACCCATTCGCTGATCGCGGCGGAAGCTTCCAGCCAGTCGAACCATGTGGTCCAGAGACGGCCCTTGAGCTCAACACCGGCGCTCTCCGTTGCGAAGGTTTGATTGAGTTGAATGATGTAATCGACGGCGTCGATTTCGCCGGCTTCCCACAACCGCTGCAGGAGCGCGCGTTGCTCTTCGAGCGGCGCAGCCCCTTGGGCGGTCCAGGCTTGCCAAGCGCTGAGCGCCGTTTCGTAGCGCCGAAGGCTTGCGGCAAGCCGTGCTTCGACCCTGCGTCTCAAGTCACGGTAGCTTTGCTCTCTCGCGATCGAACCAGCCCTGGCGGCGTCGACTTCGGCACTGTACGTGTTGCGAATGGGCAGGGGAATGGACAGCCGTACCCCGAATAGTGTCGAGGACTCTCTTTGCCCAAATGGATCGAGTGCGCTTCGCTCTTCACCAACTTTGACGCCTAAGGTCGGGTCAGGTATGCGATTCCGCTTCGCCACGCCGACGAAAGACCGCGCTGCTTCTGTATCAGCCTGCGCCGATTGAAGTTCCGGCAGCGCCTCGACATTCACTACATCGATTGAGGGGCGCTTTTGCGGAGGTGAACCGATAAGCGGCGGCGGTGGAGGCATCACGCCGCCAACGACGGCGATCAGGCGTTCCTCCGCTTGCGAGAACTCGATGCTTGCCGTGCTCGCCGCAGCTCGTGCTTCAGCCAGAGTCAATCGGGCCGTCAGCAGGTCCGATTGCGGCAGGTCGCCCGCGCGATTACGCCGTTCGGTAAGCGCAAGGAACTCTTCGTCCAGCCTGACACGTTGCTCGGCTATGCGAACTGCGTCTCGGCGCACCTGATAGTCCGATAACGCAATAAGGAGATTAGCGAGGATCGTTTTGCGCGTGATTGCGAACCGCGCTTCCGCGGCGACCACCTCGGCCGTGGCGACGTTGGCGCGCGCGCGCCGTTTGCCGCTGAGATCGAGCGTCTGCGATAGGCCGACCGACTTTGAATTGTCGAGCGCTTCCTCGTATTCAAACTCAATCTCGGGATTGTAGAGCGGTTGCGCTTGGCCGCGTGCCTGGGCGCGCGCGGCATCCAATTCGGCCTGGGCTTGACGCAGGGCCGGATGATCACTCAGGACGCTGAGGGCAAATTCCCTGAGCGCTATGTCCGGTGCAGCGCTCTCCTGCGCTAAGCCGGGCTCAGCAAGCCAAAGGCTCGCGATGACAGCGCCGAAAAGCGCCAGTTTTTGGCATTTCATTCATTGAACTCTCTGTCTCGGTTACCAGGGTGCACGCGCCACAACGATGCCGTGTTCGCGCACAGACTCAGGGCATAGAGAGTTCAGGCGTTGGGAGGGGGGACCGGCGGACCTTGGCCGGCGGAATTCTTCCCGGCGTTGTCACGCGGGAATTCTTGATCGGTCGGCGCTGCATAGATGTTTCCACCGGCGAGTACGGCGGCCGTCATATGGTGCAGGCTGTGGCAACCACAATGGATTTCGCAGCCGTCAAAGGCTTGCTTGTCCTGGTCGTGATCTGACTGCGTATGGAATTCGAGGCTGTCAACCGGCGCGGCGTCAAGGATCGCGATGTCGGCGAGTTGAATCGCGACAAAGACAACCATCCCAAGCAGTAACAAGACCTTCTTCATCCTGCGCGATACTAACCGTATGTGGTTAACAATCCTCAAAGTCCATCCTTCGGCAACCATCGGTCCCAAATGGGAAACCATCGTTGCGCCCCGCATGCATAACATATAACATCTACAGTAGCTGTAGAAGCAAGCCCAAATTTCGATTAGGGGACCGAAGAAGACCATGTACACGATCGGCCATGTGGCGCGTGCGGCCTCCTGCAAAGTGCAGACCATCCGATACTATGAACAGATTGGCCTCTTGCCCGTGGCCCCACGCTCCGAGGGCAACCGTCGGCTCTACGCCCAGGCGGATATTGACCGTCTAATGTTCATCCGCCATGCCCGTGAACTCGGCTTCGCCTTGGACGCGATCCGAGATCTCTTGAGCCTGTCCGACGATCCGAACCAGCCTTGCGTCGCGGCCGACGCGATCGCCCGTCGGCAGCTTGACGAGGTCGAGCGTCGGATCGCGCGTCTGGGGTCGCTGAAGACCGAACTCATGCGCATGATTGACCAATGCCGCGGGGGCAGAATCTCCGATTGCCGCGTCATCGAGGTCCTGAGCAACCATGCTCACTGTATGGCCGATGACCATCGGCCGACGGAGGCCAAGCCGTGAGCATAGCCACCCCTTTCGCGCCCATAGCCGCCCTGGCCATCTATGTCGGCGCTGCCGTAGCCGAGATCGCTGGTTGTTTCAGCTTTTGGGCGTGGTTGCGGCTCGGAAAATCTCCGCTCTGGCTAGCGCCGGGCATGGCAAGTCTGGCGCTGTTCGCTTTTCTTCTGACCCGGATCGACAGCGATTTCGCCGGTCGGGCGTATGCCGCCTATGGGGGAATTTACATCGCGTCCTCACTGGCTTGGCTTTGGCTGGTGGAAGCTCAGCGCCCGGATCGTTGGGACGTCATAGGCGCTTCGATCTGTCTCTTTGGCGCGGCTATCATTCTTTTTGGTCCGCGCTCGGTTTGACGAGGAAGGCGCAATGATCGAGCCCTTGCGCGAGCGAACTTACGCCGGGCTGTTCGCCGGCCCAAGCGGCGACCCTTCTGGGTGCTGGACGCACGGCCGTAGCGTTGGCGTTTGCGCCCGCCCGGCCTTGCGGCCGGGCGCCGGGCTCTATTCCGCTAAGGCCGCTGGCGCGGCCTAAGCTCCACGGAGCCCGCGCTTCGCGCGGTCTCCGCCCATTCGGGTCACGATCCCTCGCGCGGGGCCGGACCTTTGGTCCGGCATACGGACGCCGCCCTTTCGGGCGGCGACTTCTTTGTGGCCTTTCCCGGTGCGGGGGGCGGCCGGACACTCCCTTGTAGCCCCGCCGGGGCGGCCCGCAACCGCCTTGGCTTTATGTCCGTCCACGTCGGTTTTCTCGTCCTACCAAGACAGTTGCGTCCCGCCTGACCCGGCGGGGCTCCCGGTCGCTTACCGCCCGCCCCCCTTCCGGGGAAAGGCGCGCGCGGAGGACCAGAGGGAGCGGCAACGATGACGCCAGAAACCACGGACACAGCGACACGCGGAAAGCGCGGGAGACAGAATAGCGAGCAGGCGGGCCGTGCGGCCAAGCCTTCGCTCTATGACGAGGTGACCGCCCGCATCATCGCCGAGCTTGAGGCGGGCCGCGCGCCTTGGGTGCAGCCTTGGGGTGCGCCGGGCGCGAAGGCGGGGCTTGGCCTGCCCAAGAACGCGCTCACGGGCCGCACCTATTCGGGCGTCAACATCCTGATTTTGTGGCATCACATCGTGCGTGCGGGCTTCGCGACGCAAACATGGCTGACCTACGCCCAAGCCCAGGAAATGGGCGGCCACGTCATGAAGGGCGAGCGCGGCGTCACCGCGTGCCACGCCGATACCTTCATTCCCAAGGCCGAGCGCGAGCGGGCCGAGCAGGACGGCGACGAGCCGGGGCGCGTGCCGTTCCTCAAACGCTTCACCCTGTTCAACGTGGAGCAATGCGAAGGCCTGCCGGAAGACGCTTACGCAGGTGCGGCCCCGTTGCCAGAAGCCGAGATCATTCCGCACGCCGAACGCCTCATCGCAGCGACGGGCGCGGACTTCCGCATTGGCGGAACGAAGGCTTTCTATGTGCCGAGCCAAGACTTCATCCGTGTACCGCCACAACCCGCCTTCTTCGAGCAGGTGAACTACTACCGCACCTGTTTTCACGAACTTGGCCACTGGACCGGCCACGAGACGAGACTCGCCCGCGACCTGCCCCATTCCTTCGGATCGAAACCCTATGCCCGCGAGGAACTGGTCGCGGAGATGGCGAGCGCCTTTGTCTGCGCTTCGCTCAGCATCGCACCCACCGTTCGGCACACGGACTATATCGGCTCATGGCTTGAAGCCCTGAGAGAAGAAAATCGCGCGATCTTCCGCGCGGCGAGCCAAGCCTCCAAAGCCGCCGATTTCATCCTCGCCTTTCGCGACGCCGAGCCCGTAAAGGCGGAGGCGGCGGAATGACTGGCAATCCCGAATTCCCCACCGAGACGACGCCAGAAGGCGAGCAGATCATCGCGCCGGGCGTCAAGCCGATCACGCTTCGTGACCGGCTGGAATGGCGCGCCCGCCAACCGATGACCCCGAAGCACAACTCGAACACGCAGCAAAAGCCGTGCGATCTTGGCCTGTTCGACGTGGAAGGCCGCCGTCAGATCGATTGGATCGACGAAATGCGGAGGGGCAAGCCATGACCCGCGATCCCTACCGCATCGCCGGTCCCGCCGTGATCTCGTTTTCGGGCGGGCGCACGTCCGGCTACATGCTCAAGCACATCCTCGACGCCCATGGCGGCGCGCTGACGGACGACGTGCGCGTCGTCTTCGCCAACACCGGCAAGGAGCGCACCGAGACGCTCGACTTCGTGGCCGAATGTGGCGCGCGCTGGGGCGTTCACATCACTTGGGTCGAATATGATTGGAACGAACCGCACCGCACACGGATCGTCTCG
Organism: Alphaproteobacteria bacterium HGW-Alphaproteobacteria-3; assembly: GCA_002842875.1. Taxonomy (GTDB): domain Bacteria; phylum Pseudomonadota; class Alphaproteobacteria; order Parvibaculales; family Parvibaculaceae; genus Parvibaculum. The sequence continues at coordinate 45,643 of PHEF01000021.1, forward strand.
CACAACAGCGCGTCCCGGAACGGCGAGCCCTTCGAAGCGCTGATCGACCGCAAGGGCTTCGTGCCCAACCCGCGCATGCGGTTCTGCACGTCCTTCCTGAAACGCGACCGCATCGACTCCTACGCCCGCCATTGGCTCGGCTGGAAAAGCTGGTCGAGCGTCTTGGGCCTGCGCGCGGATGAGCCGAAGCGCGTCTATCGCCAGCGCGCCTGCGGCGTGCGCAAGCGTACAGGCGCGACCGTCCAGCTACCTTTGGCCGACGCGCGCGTGACCGAAGCGGACGTGCTCGATTGGTGGGCGGAGCAGCCCTTCGACCTCGCGCTTCGCTCTCACGAGGGCAATTGCGACCTCTGCTTCCTCAAAGCCCGCTGGAAGATCGAGGCGATCATGCGCGACCGGCCCGACCTCGCGGACTGGTGGATCGCGCAGGAAGCCAAGCCCGGCAAAACGAGCGCCAAGGGCCATTGCCCGGACATGCGCGTCTTTCGCGTCGACCGCGAACCCTATGCACGCCTGTTCGATCAGGTCGAGCGGCAAGGCGTGCTCGATTTAACCGACCCTGCCGCACCCGAGATCGATTGGGAGCGCGAGGATTGCGTCTGCACGGACTGACTTTCGCGCCCGATCCGGGCGCTTCATCGCTCCGGGTAACCGGAGCCTCAGCAAAGGAGAAGACCCAATGGAACTTCAACATATCCCCCTCGACCAACTGAAAGTCTCGGCGCTCAACATGCGCCATGCGCGCAAAGCGCCGGACGTGTCCGACATCCTGCCCTCGATCCGGGCGCGCGGCGTGCAGCAGCCCTTGCTCGTTCGCAAGAACGGCAAGGGTTACGAGATCGTCGCCGGGCGGCGGCGCTTCTTCTCGCTCAAGGCCATCGCGAAGGAAGGCGGCGAGATCGATCCCGTTCCCTGCGCCGTCATGGCTGAAGGCGACGACGCGGCGGCGCTGGAAGCGTCGCTGATCGAAAACATCGCCCGGCTTGACCCGGACGAAGTGGCGCGCTGGGAGACCTTCGCCCGGCTGGTGAAAGAGGGCCGAACGGTTGAGGACATCGCCGCCACCTTCGGCGTAACCGAGATCATGGTGAAGCGCGCGCTTGCCCTCGGCGAGTTACTCCCGGACATCCGAGAGGCCTACCGCAACGAGGAGATCGACGCCCAGACTATCCGCCAACTGACCTTGGCGAGCAAGGCGCAGCAGGCAGACTGGCTCAAGCTCTTTCAGGACCCGGAGCAACACGCGCCGCGCGGCTGGCAGTTGAAGCAATGGCTGTTCGGCGGCGAGATTTCGACCGGGGCGGCGCTGTTCCCGTTCGACGCCTATAAGGGCCGGATCGTGACGGACCTGTTCGGCGAGACGGGGTATTTCGGCGACCTTGAGCAGTTCTGGCGCTTGCAGAACGAAGCCGTCGCCGCCAAGCGCGACGCGCTTCTCGCCAAGGGATGGGCCGAAGTTGCCGTGCTCGACGTGGGCGAGCGGTTCCACAAATGGGACCATGTGGCGACGCCCAAGGGTGAAAGCGGGCGGGTCTATATCGAGGTGCGCGAAAACGGAGAAGTCGCCATTCACGAGGGCTTTGTCACCGCGAAGGAGCATCAGCGCCGCCTGCGGAAAGCAGTGGGCGAAGACGATAAGAACACCGCTACCGCCGACCGCCCCGAGCTCACCAATCCGGCGCAAAACTATCTTGAGCTGCACCGACATGCCGCCGTGCGCCATGCCTTGTTGAGCCATCCGGGCGACGCCCTCCGGCTCATGGTCGCTCATGCCATCGGCGGCTCGGCGCTGTGGCAGACCAAGCCCGACCCGCAGGCGACGCGCAAGGAGGAAACCGCCGAGAGCGTCGCGAAATCGAAGGCCGAGACGGCGCTGGCCGAAGAACGCAAGGCCGTTCTCAAGCTTCTCGGATTGCCCGCCCACGGCCATTCCGTCGTGCGCTCGAACGGCGACGACTATCGGGTGGTCGAGGTATTCGCCGCGCTCTTGAAACTCTCCGACGACGAGGTGATGCGGGTGTTCGCCATCGTCATGGCCGAAACCTTGGAGTCCGGAACCGCCGTCGTCGAGGCACTCGGAACCCATCTCAAGGTGGACATGCGCGACTATTGGCAGGCGGACGACGCCTTCTTCGATCTTCTTCGCAATAAGGCCGCCGTCAACGCCATGCTTCGCCATATCGGTGGCAAGGCGGTCGCCGACGCCAATGTCAGCGCCACGACCAAGGTTCAAAAGAAGATCGTCCGCGACTTCATCACCGGGGACGGGCGGAAGAAAGCCGAAGGATGGTTGCCGCGCTATATGGAGTTTCCCTTCAAGGCCTACACGAAAGCGGGCGGCGGGCGGCTCACTGACAACACGGCCCGCATCAAATCGTTCGTTTCCTGAAACCGGCGGTGGCAGGCGGGAGCGGCCCTCTTGTCCAGATAGGAGGGCCGCGAGCGCCTGCCGCCGCTCAATCTTGGCCAACGAAATGGCCCCCGCGCCGGATGGCGCCGGGGCCGTGTCGTGCGTTGCTAGGCGCGGACAGGCGGATCGCCAGCCGGGAAGGTCCGGGTCCCGCAGCGCTTCGGATGCGGCGGTTCTGTTCGCGCGGCCAGCTTCGGGAGCAAAGGTCATCGGTGCTGAGGCGCTACGCTGGCGCTCGCCGACGGGTTCGGGCCTTCCGATTCCGCGCTTCCTCTGTGGACCGATCATCTCGTCAGACGCTCGTTTCTTCTCCTCTATGGTCAGGCATGGATGCGGCTGCGCTGATGCACCCATACCGTCGAGCGCGTGCCTTCGTATCCACCGGTCATCTTGCGTCACGAACATCCGCGCGGCCTGCACCACCACATCTCCTGATCGATGGCTGGCGTGACACCCGTTCGCCTGCTTTTGCTCAATGGACCTATGGCGAACGGCGGCCGCATGAAACCGGCGTTCCGCACTTTTTTCCCCGGCCTTCGGCCTTCCTCGCGAGACAAAAAAGTGCGTCCCGCCGGTCCTCCGCTCCGCTTCGGCCTCGCGGTTCATGCGGCCCCCGCCCGCCATGGGCGGTCCCGCGTCAGCAGGGCGATGGGCGCCCCGCGACAGCCAATAGGAGACAGAAAGATGGCACAGGCACTTGGATATGTGACGAAGAACGAGACCGGTGGATACGAAGGCACGCTCGCGACGATGAGCCTCAAGAAGCGCATCCGCATTCTGCCCAACGCGCGGAAGGAAACGGACGCCCAGCCGGACTTCCGGGTCTACACCGAGGACCGCGTGGAGATCGGCGGCGGTTGGAACCGGGTCGGCAAGAACAGCGGCAACCCATACGTGTCGCTGACCTTCTCCGCTCCCGAATTCGGCCCGGCGAAAATCTACGCCAATCTCGGGCGCGCCGCCGGGCAGGATGATCCGGCCATCATGGCGATCCTCTGGAACCCGCGCAGCTAAATCGCGGTGACACTCGGCCCCCGCGCCATCCGGCGCGGGGGTTATTCGCTTTCACCGGATTATGTACATTGTATGTAATTTCTTGCAAAATGTTCATAATTCTTAACCGTTCGTTGATTTTCGCGCGCCATAGTTGAGCGATGAGACGAGTCTGTATTGCGGGTCGATGGTGCGGCGTCTTGGGCGCTTGGTGACGGGCGTAAGCGCAAAGAAAGAGGAGCTTGTTTGAGTCTGCGACGCTGGGTGCGTCGACCGCCATCGTGCCGTGTGAATGGAAAGGACGATGGCGGACTATCACAACTCCTTGATATCCTGTGGTCTGCGCCTAGGTGACTACGACTATGTACAGCTGCTGACCCGGTCGCGAGTTGCCTGGGAGTATTTGCGGCGTAATCGCGACTATCACCGCGATTGGCGCCTATCGAAATCAGGCCAGCCAATACCCGTCCGTTTACGGAATGACACCACTTTGCTCCGGGCGCGGCGCCGCTTCGTGCGGGCCGAAGCCTGGGGCCTTTGCACCTTTCGCCGATCCTGATCAAAATGGCCTCGAAGCGGAGGTGTTTTGGCGGGCCGAGGATTATCAAAGGGTGGTGTCAGCCTATGTACGCAATGGCCGAGAGCCCGGCCTCGGCGCCATCGTATCCTTGAATGAGGTCCGGTGCCGAAAAACGCTTTTGAAGAGCGTGGACGGCGAGCAGCATCTCCTTCTCCGAGATCAACGGCGCATCGTCCAAGTGCGATGCATAGGCGAAGACATCCGCATCGACCCCTTCGCGCTCGAACTCGTGGTCGATCAGTTTCCCGATGTCGAAAGCCGACAGCGCCTAATCAGGCGGCTCGCGGACCTTTATCGGGGTCGGTGTCTTGGCGGTTCGCGTGGCGGTTGGACGGTCGAGGCGATGCGTCACCGGGATGCCTTGGCGGCGCTCGATCTTCGAACGGAGGGCTATTCGTATCGTCAGATTGCGGTGTTTCTCTACGGCGAGAAAGCTGTCAAGGACGACTGGACCAGCCCCGATCAGACCATGAAGAACCGCGTCATTCGTAGCGTCAAACGCGGGCAACGGATGATGAACGGCGGCTACCGAACCCTGCTCGCCTGATCCACGCGAGGGGTATCGTTCTCGCGCTTCGCCGCCAACGATACTGCCGCCCGATTTCATGCTCGCTCATCCTTGACCGGCATAGAGCAATTTCGCTGACGCCGGAGGAAGCATGACCGAGCACGATGCACAAACGGTCGCTGACGGACCGTTCCTGACGACGAGGGAAGCGGCGCGCTTTCTGAAGCTCAAGCCCAATACGCTGGAGAAGATGCGCGTCTACGGCGGCGGTCCGCAATACCGCAAGCATGGTCGCCATGTTCGCTATCACATTGAAGAACTGACCGCCTGGTCGGACATGCGGAAGAAGGATTCGACTTCCGATGTCTGAGCATTTCACACGCGTCGAGATCGTCTTCTATCCGGAGCATTTGAACCATTGGCTGAGGTTCGGGGCGCCCGACGTGCAGCAGGACTTGGACCGCAGGCGGTCGCTTGCGCTTTTCAAACCGGGCCAGGTCTTCGGCTATATACGCTGGCGCGCCAACGAATACGGCACGCAGGAATGGCGCTTCACCATCGTTCGCGCAGCGGAGCCGTCGCTGCTTTTGAGCCGCATACCGGGCGTATGCCCTGGCGGCGAAGTTCTCCTGCTCGTCACCGGAAACACGAAGGTCAAGCGCGCGCTGTTGCAGATCGACGTGCTCGAAGCGGACGGCTTCGATCCGGCCGACGTGTCGCCCGCCTACTATCGCCATGTCCACAATCGCATTGCCGCAGGGCAGCCGGTCCGCGCTTATTCACGAGACCAGCACACGGCATATCTGGCGTCGCGAAAGGTGTCGGCGTGAAGCGCGGGCCGCTGGTTTGCGCCGCCATTCCGGTGCTCGCCTTGGCCGTCGCGTCTACCGTCGGCCTGCCGAAGAAGCTGATCTACAACGCGTCGGCGAGCGCGCCCATCGGCTTATATTGGCTCGACCATCTGCCAATCAGACGCGGTGATTACGTCCTCGTTCACGTGCCCGAGCGTGTTCGTAGACTGGTCGAAGAGCGCGGCTACCTGCCCGCCGATGTGCCGCTCGTCAAGCGGGTCGCCGGCGTCGATGGCGACGAAATCTGCCGCGATGGACGCGTGATTTCAATCAATGGAAACACGGTTACCGTTGCTGAAAGTGCGGACGGTTTGGGCAGGCCGCTGCCCGATTGGCAGGGTTGTCACATCCTCACCGAGCAGACGGTCTTCCTGCTGCAAGACCATCCGCAGTCCTTCGACGGGCGCTATTTCGGGCCGGTGGATCGGCGCCTCATCAACGGCCGGGCGACGAGGCTGCGGCTCCCTTGGCGGAAATGCGAGCAAAGCTGATCCAGCATCATAAAGGAATTGGAGCGTGAGAGGCGTCTGAGGCAGCGGAGGGCAAGATAAAAGGTGATGGGGCAAAGCCCGCATAACCCATTGTCTGTACATCCGATTTGGTTGCTCGCGGCGATTTCGCCGTGTGCAGATGATTGAGCTCAAGGCTTTGATATGACTGGCGAATAGATGGTGCAAGGATCAAGTGGTTGTTTGATGCCTGCTTTCGCGCCCCATGTTTATGACCGACCATGGCCGATGATATCGACGACATTTTCAAGCCGAAGCTCGGGCGCATTCGCAGCCTGGGCGGCGCGCGCACCAAGGGCTATCTTAACCGCGTGCTCCGCCAGGTCTCGAAGGCAGGCAAGTCCGGTTTCGGAACCGGGGCCGCATCACGGCGCTATTCGGGCTATCGGATCGGACGTGGCAATGATGCGCTCCGACATCGTCGCGCCGGACACCGCTTCGGACCGTCCTACCGGCGCGTCGTCATCAAGACGCGGATCGTCAAACTCAGAAGCGGCGGTATTGATGCCGCCCGCGCGCACCTTCGCTATATCCAACGCGACGGAGTCTCCAAGGAGCACGAGCCTGGCCGGCTTTACGACGCGGCGCATGACGAGGCGGACGGCAAGGCGTTCCTCGACCGCAGCGACGGCGACCGGCATCAGTTCCGTTTCATCGTCTCACCGGAGGACGCGACCGAACTCGCTAACCTCAAACCCTTCGTCCGCGACCTGATGGGCGCGATGGAGAAAGATCTAGGCACGCGGCTCGACTGGGTGGCCGTCGATCACTTCAACACCGAGCATCCGCACACCCATATAGTGCTGCGGGGCAAGGACGAGCTCGGCAAGGACCTTGTCATCGCCCGCGACTACATCGCCAACGGCATGCGGCGGCGGGCGAGCGAACTGCTGACGCTGGAACTCGGGCCGCAGACCGTTCGGGAGCTCGGTCAAAAGCTGGCACGCCAGGTCGAGCAGGACCGCTTCACCGATCTCGACCGCGCGCTGGTCCGCGACGCCGTGGACGGGATTGTCGATGCGCGCGCCAATCCGCAGCATGCCGACGAAAGGTTCCGTCATGCCATGAAGGTCGGCCGGTTGCGCGTGCTCGCGTGGCGCGGCCTCGCTGAAGAGACGGGGCCGGGCCGATGGCGGCTCTCGCCGAATCTGGAGGAGACCCTCCGGCGCTCGGGCGAACGCGGCGACATCATCAAGACTCTGCACCGGGGATTGCGGCAGGCGGGGCTCGACGCTGGCGCTTCGGAGTTCTCGATCTACGACCCTGCCGACCCGCGCGCGCCGACCGTGACCGGCCGGATCATCGACCGCGGACGCCACGACGAGCTAAACGACGGCCACTACGTCATGATCGACGCCGCCGACGGGCGGGTTCATTACGTCGCGCTCGATCCGCGACAGGAGATGGAAGATTTGCCGCTCGGCGCCGTCGTCGAGGTTGGCCCGGCGGCAACCGGAATGAAGCCGTCCGACCGAACCATCGCCGAAATCGCCCGGAGGAACGACGGCCTCTACACGACGGACGCCCATCACACAGTCGATCCGCGTGCGTCGGATGATTTCGTTCAGGCTCATGTCCGTCGGCTCGAAGCGCTGCGGCGCGCGAACGTCGTTCGGCGCTTCCCGGACGGGTCATGGGAAATCCCCGAGAACTTCGAAGGCCGGGTTGAGGCGCTCGCCAAGAAGCAAGCACGATATCCCAGCCGCATCACGACCCTGTCGTTTCTGTCCCTTGAGGCTCAAGTTGGCGCCGACGGGGCGACCTGGCTCGACCGGCAGCTTCTCGCCAAGGAGCCGAGCGCGCTGCGCGGCGAGCGGTTCGGAGCCGAAGTCGCCCAAGCTCTGCGCCGGCGTCAAGAGCATCTGATAGAGCAAGGGCTGGCGGAGAGTAATGGCCAACGAGTTCGCTACCAACGAAACTTGCTTCGGTTCTTGCGCCGGCGGGAACTGGCGGCTGCCGGCGAGAAGCTCGCCAAGGAGACGGGGTTGGCCTTCGTGGAATCACAGGACGGGGATCGGATCGACGGCGTCTATCGCCAGCCGGTCCGGCTTGCGAGCGGCAAGTTCGCCGTCATCGAAAAATCAAAAGAGTTCACGCTTGTTCCATGGCGACCAATCCTCGAACGTCAGCGCGGCAAGATGGTAAGCGGCCTAATGCGCGGCGACAGCATTTCCTGGACCATTGGTCGGCAGCGCAATGGGCCGTCCGTGTCATAACCAATAGATTTCGTTTTTTGGAGGCCGCGATTTGATCACCGAGGTAATGATCATGAGGCCAGCGCATCCAGAACCGGGCATTCCGGAACATCGTCGCCGGAGCACTGCGCCGCGGTCTTTGCCAGCACTTTTTCGATGCGTTTGAGATCGGCGATCTTGGCACGCACGTCGGCCAAATGCCGCTCGGTGCGTTCCTTGACTTCGGCGCAGGTTTGTGTGCCGCCGTCGACGAGTCCGAGCAAGCCGCGCACCTCATCGAGCGAAAAGCCGAGTTCGCGGGCGCGGAGGATGAAACGCAAACGCGAGACGTGCGCATCATCGTAGATACGGTAGCCCGTTCCTGTGCGCCTGGGGTCCGGCATCATGCCGATCTTCTCGTAATAGCGGATGGTTTCGAGATTGCAGCCGGTCAGGCGCGCCAATTCCGCCCGCTGCAATCCTTTCCCGGAAATGTGATTGCGCATCGATTCAGAAACCTCTTGAGTCTGTAGTTAGTACAGACCTTATCTTGCTGTTGTCGAAAAATCGAGAGTCGAGTCACGTGAGCAATAGTGATTTCAAAACACAGGCGCTTGAGGAGCCAAAAAAGGCCGCGGACCGTCAGCAAGGATGGTTCGCGGCGGGCGGCGTGATCGGGGCGATTCTGGCCTCGACCTGCTGCATCGCGCCGCTTCTCTTGCTAACTCTCGGCGTTTCCGGCGCTTGGATTGGCAACCTTACGGCGCTTGAACCTTACAAGCCCTATTTCGCCGCCGTGGCGCTCATCTTCATTGGCGCTGGCTTTTGGCAGATTTATTTCAAACCCAAACCGGCCTGCGCAGAGGACTCCTACTGCGCGAAGCCGCAATCGTCGCTCATCACAAAGTCGGCGCTGTGGCTAGCCACGATCTTGGTCGTCCTTGCTCTGACAATTAATTGGTGGGCGCCGCTGTTCTACTGATCACGTAACCGCAAAGGAGAAACATGAGATGAAACGACTCGTGCTTATCGCGTCAGGCGCGCTAGCCTTGGGCGTCGCTGGCCTTCTGTCGGCGCCGGCGACTTCGCCGTTTGCTGCGCAGGCCGCTCCGGCTCAAGTCGCCGCCGTTCAGACGGTAATATTCAGCGTTGAAAACATGACATGCGCTCTGTGTCCCGTGACAGTGAAAAAGGCCATAGAAGGCGTCGCCGGGGTGAAGTCCGTCACTGTCGACTTTGATGCCAAGACAGCGACTGTTGTGTTCGATCCGTCGGTGACGAACGCCGACGCGATCGCGGCGGCCTCGACGAACGCCGGTTACCCGGCGGCGCAGAGCTAAACCGATTGAGATAAGAGACATGTCCGATTGCTGCACGCTTGGCGGAAAGAACAATGAAAGCTACGATCTCGCCGTCATCGGCGCAGGGTCGGCGGGTTTCTCCGCCGCAATCACAGCAGCCGTGCAAAGCGCGCGCGTCGCGCTCATCGGCCACGGCATGATTGGCGGCACGTGCGTGAACATTGGCTGCGTGCCATCGAAGACCATGATCCGCGCGGCCGAAGCCCTGCATGGGGCGAAAGTGGCCGGCCGATTTCCCGGCCTTACCGGCGAGGCCCGCATCACGGATTGGCACGCACTTGTCCAAGCCAAGGACGATCTCGTCGGAGCGCTCAGGCAGAAGAAGTATGTTGACCTCCTGCCAAGCTATAACGGCATCGCCTATCTGGAAGGCGCGGCGCGGTTGGAGGACGGCGGCGTCACCGTCAATGGCGACGCCATTCGCGCGGGCAAAATTATCATCACTACCGGCGCGCGGCCTTCGGTGGCGCCCATTCCGGGCATCGACAAGGTCGATTATCTGACGAGCACGTCGGCGCTCGATCTTGAGGAGTTGCCGAGGAGCCTCATTATCGTGGGCGGCGGCTTCATCGGTTGCGAGCTCGGGCAGATGCTGGCGCGCGCCGGCACGCAAGTCACCATCGTCTGCCGCTCCCGCCTGCTGCCGCAGGTGGAGCCGGAAGTCAGCGATGCGCTGATGAACGTCTTCCGCGAAGAGGGTGTCGCCGTCAATTGCGGTGTCGCCTATGAGTTCTGCCGTCAGGACGAAGAAGGCGTCACGTTATGCGTGAAGGAGGGCGGCGTATTGACAGAACTGAAGGCCGAGCGCGTGTTGGTGGCAACGGGGCGCGCGCCCAATGTGGAGGGGCTCGGCCTTGAGGCGGCCGGGATCCGCCAAGCGGTGGGCGGAGGAATCGCGGTTGATGATCGGATGCGGACGACAAAGCGTGGAACCTATGCCGCGGGCGACGTCACCGGCCGCGACGAGTTCGTCTATATGGCCGCCTATGGGGCGAAAATCGCGGCGCTCAACGCCTTGAATGGCGACAGCCTCGTCTATGACAACAGCGTTATGCCCGCCGTGGTATTCACCGATCCGCAAGTGGCGAGCGTCGGCCTCACCGAGGCACAGGCAAAGGCTCAAGGCTTCGAGACGAAGACGTCCCTTGTGCCCCTCAACCAGGTGCCGCGCGCGCTCGCCGCCCGCGACACGCGCGGCCTCATCAAGCTGGTCGCCGACGCGAAGACCGATCGGCTTCTCGGCGGCCAGATTCTGGCCCCCGAAGGGGCCGACAGCATCCAGACCCTGGCGCTTGCCATCAAACATGGCATGACGACGAAAGCGCTCGGCGATACGATTTTTCCCTATCTCACGACAGTCGAGGGTCTCAAGCTTGCAGCGCAGACGTTTGAAAAAGATATCGCGAAGCTCTCTTGCTGCGCAGGGTGAGATACTTTGCGACGTGCTTTGCCGGCGGCGGTAGAATCGGGGAATTGTGGGTACTACACGCCACACCGCACAAACAGTTTCTCCGCCCCACCGAGGAACAACGCCTCGGATGAAATCCCGCCGCCGGTCGCCGCGAGCCGGAGCTCCGATCCACTGACGCTCTTGAGTTCGAACTGCACGGTCTCGTCGATCGCGCTGTCGCGGAGCCGACCAAGGAAGTCGTCATATTCGACACGATGGTTGAAACTCATGATGACCGTGCCATCGCGCAATTCCCACCGGCCGGTGCGCCACGGCAGGAGACCGACTTTATCGTCGGACGCCCGCCACCATTCGACCGTGCCGGTTCCGCTATTCTCGAACAAGATCACGCGTTCCTTGGCGCACTCGGTTTGGCTGACGGACCACACGCCCGTTAGCGCCGCGCGCTTGCCGCCCGTCAAGCGGCCAATCAGTCCCGGGTCGCCGGCTTTCGCCTCGCTCTCTTTAAGCGCCGCATCATAGTTTGTGCGAATTTCAGCAATCTGAGCAGCTTGATCGTCGGCTGGCTTATGCGCCGTATTAGGGGTGGCCGCCGCTGTGCCACCGGCGACGGC
>PHEF01000104.1 GCA_002842875.1 Alphaproteobacteria bacterium HGW-Alphaproteobacteria-3
CTTGGAGGCGGTCTTGATCGCGTTGCCCGTGCCCGCGCAGTTCACGAGGATGCGCTCCTGGCCGATCGCCGCGCGCACCTTCTCGAAGCCCGCATCGACGCTCGCTTCGTCCGTCACGTTCACTTTCGCGAAGACGCCGCCAAGCTCCTTTGCCAGCGCCTCGCCCTTGTCTTCCTGAAGATCGAAAATGCCGATCTTCACGCCTTCCCTGGCAAGGCGGCGCGCGGTCGCCGCGCCGAGGCCCGATGCGCCGCCCGTGATGATGGCGCTGATGCTGCTGTCGAGTTTCATGGGTTCATTCCTTCTCTGCGCGGACCTTGGTGGGCCGGTCCTGCGTTTCCCTGTATGCGGGATGCCTCTGCCGGCCGCCCGATTGGCGCCGATTTAACAAATTCGGCGCCTAAAGAGCGAGCCCAAAATCGTTGAATGAAGGGCTATCTGCGTGATCCGGCGATTTACGTAACGTCCCCCTTGGCTTGCAAGCCGGGGCCCTTCGCCCCATCTTGGAGACGCGTGAAGGCAAAGGGGCGGCAAGCAGCACGGAGGGAGGCATGTCCTCTTCTCAAGGCGACAGGGACGCGGAGAGCGCCGAAAAGGAACTCGCCGATCCGAAATACGAACTTCCCGCCGTCATGGCGCGGAACGAGAAGACCGTGCGCGAAGGCTTCTGGAACCCGCGACCCCGAAACGCCGATGCGCGTCCGCGCGACGCTTCTCGCCGCCCTCGCCTATTTCGTCATGCCCGTCGACGTCATTCCCGACATCGTCGCCGCCTTCGGCTTCACCGACGACGCAACCGTGCTCATGGCCGCCCTCGGCCTCGTCTCGAGCCACATGAAACCGCGTCACCGCAAAGCCGCGCGGCAGGCGCTCGGCCTGCCCGCGAAAGACGAAGACTGATTTAAGACCTGCAACCTCAGCCGTCATGACCCGGCTTGTCCGGGTCATCCACGTCTTTAATTTCCGAGTTTGCCTCAAGACGTGGACGGCCCGAATGAATCGGGCCGTGACGATTTTCAATTCATGAATGCGCGGGCTGCTTCCCAAAAGCCGCGTTACATCGCCCAGACGCCGCTCGCATTCGAGCGATAGCCGAGCGAGCGATAGGCCGCGTCGACCAGCGCCTGTCCGCGGCCATTGAGCAGGATGCCGGAGCCCATCCGGTTCATGTTGTAACCGAAGCTCATCCGGGCTTCCGGATCGGCGAAACCGAGCGAGCCGCCCATGCCGACATGGCCGAAGGCCGCATCGCCCATGATGCAGGAAGAGTTCGGCTCGTTCTTGAGCTTGCGATTGTCCATGGACTTCATGTAGCCGAGCGCGAAACGCGACGGAATGAGAAGCGTCGCATCCTCATGTGTCGCCATCGCGACGCGGCCCATTCGTTCCAGCGTGTCCTTGCCGACAAGCTTGCCGCCACCATTCGCGAGCGGCTGATACATGCCCGCCAGACCGCGCCCGTTGGTGATGCCGTTCGCCGAACCGATCTCGGCGGCATGGGCCTCGCGCGAATTGAAATTGGCGTTGCCGCCATTGAGCAGGAAGAGATGCGCCGGGCTCGCCGGATCGCTCATCAGCGCCTGCGTGAACTTGGAGTTCGCCGCCGCGGGATCGGGTTCGGCGAAGATCATCGGCGCGATGCGCTTCTCGACTTCTTCCGGCGTGCCGATATGGAAATCGAGGCCGAGCGGCTTTGCCACTTCATCGGCAAAGAACCGGCCCGTGCGCGTGCCCGCCACGCGATGCACGATCTCGCCGACCGTCCAGGCGAAGGTGACGCCGTGATAGCCGTTGCGCACACCGGGTTTCCAGAAGGGCTCTTCCTCTTCGAGCAGCTTCACCATGTAGCCGTAGTCGTAATAGGCGCCGTCCTTGAGCTTCGTCCTGAGATGCGGCTGCCCGGCCGAATGATCGAGCATCATCGAGACGGTCGTCTCTTCCTTGCCGTTCTTCGCATATTCCGGCCAGTAGTCCGCGACCTTCGCGTCGAGATCGAGCTTGCCTCTGTCCGCGAGCACATGCGCGCAAAGCGCCGTCGCGCCCTTGGTGCAGGAGAAAACGATGGAGACGGTATCCTTGTCCCACGCCGCGCCGCCCGGCTCCTTCCTGCCGCCCCAGATATCGACGACGGTCTTGCCCTCGAGCGTGATCGCGACATTCGCGCCCACTTCGTCGCGCGTCTCGAAATTCTCGATGAAGGCATCCGCAACCGCCTTGAACTTCGCGTCATAGCTGCCGTGAAGCGCGCCCGCCTTCGTTTCCCTGGAAAAATTTTCCATCGTCTCTCTCCCTGTATCTTTTTCTATTCTTCAGCGGCTCGAACGAAGTCCGCCATAGCCGGCATCGATAAGCCGTTGACGGATGATCGTGCCAAGCGTTTCGTATCCCTTGCCGTTGAGCGTGAGCCCGTCCCAGCGATAGAGGTCTTTGCGGATCTTGCCTTGTTCATCGACCATGGCCGAAGACACGTCGACGAAATACATGTCCCTCTCGCCGCGCACATAATCCGCGATCAGCGCATTGGCGCGCTGCTGGCCGTACCAGCGTTCCTCGCGGGCGGGCGCCGGCCTGAGCGACACGAAATAAATCGGGGATTTCTCGCCCTCCGCGCGCAGCGACAGTGCGAAGGTCCGGAAGTCGTCGAGCAGGTCTTCTGGCCGCCTTCCGCGCACATCGGACAAGTCCGCCTCGCCCGCCATGACCACGATTGCACGCGGATCGTAGGGCAGCACGATGCGCGCGCGGTAATGATTGATGTGGGAAAGCTGCGCGCCCCCGAAGCCGCGCTGGATCGTGGCGATAGGGGCCATGTCTTCGGCAAATGAGGGCCAGAGCCGGAGATCGCGGCCGCCCACGAAGAGCACCGCATTCTCGGGCGGCGGGTTGGAGACATCGCGGCGCTCGAAAGCCGCGATCTCTCCTTCCCAGTATTTCGGGTCGCCCGAGGCGAGCAGCACATAAATGAGAAAGGCGAATAGCGCGACGACGGCGACGCCGAACGCGATGCCGAGCGTCACGAATGCCCGCCTCATCCTGCGCTACCCCTCATGCGCATTTATCCCCGCTTCGCCGTTTTGTGACGTTACCGTGACGGTACGATGACAATCTTGCCCTTCACCTTGCGCGCCGCCATGTCTTTCAGCGCCTGCGCCGCCTCCTCGAACTTGTAGGTCCTGGAGACGTGGGGGCGGAGCTTGCCTTCCTTGAACCACGTCATCAGTTCTTTCAGGTTTTCCTGATGGCGCTTCGGCTCGCGTCCCGTGAACGCGCCCCAGAACACGCCGACGATCTGGCAGCCCTTGAGAAGCGCGAGGTTCAGCGGAATTTTCGGGATCGGACCGGCCGCGAATCCGACCACCAGGAAGCGCCCTTCCCAGTTCGTCGCCCGCAGCGCCGCTTCCGAATAGTCGCCGCCGACAGGGTCGTACACAACGTCTGCGCCCTGCCCGCCCGTCAGTTCCTTGATCTTGTCGGTCAGCGCCTTCTGCGCATCCTTGTCGAGCGCACCGGCGGGATAGAGGATCGTCTCGTCCGCGCCATGCTCCTTGCAGACGGCAAGCTTGTCTTCCGACGACGCGGCCGCGATCACGCGCGCCCCCATCGCCTTGCCAAGCTCGACGGCGGCAAGACCGACGCCGCCCGCAGCACCCAGCACCAGCAGCGATTCGCCAGGCTTCAGATGAGCCCGGTCCTTCAGCGCGTGATGCGACGTGCCATAGGTCATGAGAAAGGCGGACGCCGTCACATAGTCCATCTCGTCCGGGATCGGCGTCACCCGCGCTTCGTCGAGCGCAATCTCTTCGGCAAAGCCACCCCAGCCGCACGAGCCGATGACGCGATCGCCCACCTTCACCTTGGTGACGCCTTCGCCCACCTTGGTGATGATGCCGGACACCTCGCCACCCGGCGAGAAGGGCAGCGGCGGCTTGAACTGGTACTTGTTCTCAATGATCAGGACGTCCGGGAAATTGACCGCCGCCGCATGCACTTCGAGCAGAACCTCGCCCTTCTTCGGCTCCGGACTCGGCACCTCTTCGATCACGAGGCTGTCCGGCGGGCCGTATTCCTTGCACAGCACGGCTTTCATGGTCGTCTCCCTCCAGGTCTTGTCTGTTTCTCGGGTTTCGGAAATTCCGGTGCTTCTCCCTTAGCACGAGCGGGCGGATATCCGCCAGACAGAGGGCCGTTTCCGTGCTTTCTGCCTTGGTTCCGCCACATGAATCGGTGATTTTCCCTCCGGCTTCCGGACAATCCGGCAGGCCGTGAAGGGGCATTGCGGGGCGGCAACTGGAAATCGCCTGCGCCGACCGCTATGGTCAGGCCACCTTCCCCGGAGACCATCGGGGCCGGACGACTTAAGGCCCATTCGGAGCAGACGAGTTGGAGACCATGCCGCGACGCAAGACCCTTCCCCAAGTCCTCACCATGGCCATTGCCGCGCTTGCCCTGACTTTCGGGGTGGCGGGTTTCACAAACAGCGCCAGCGCGCAGGACGCCCCGAAACTCCTCGGCAAGTATGATGACTGGTCGGCCTATACCTATGGCTCGGGCAACGACCGCATGTGCTACGCCATGACGACACCCGTGAAGATGCTGCCTGCGGGCGCGAGCCGGGGCGACGTCTATTTCATGGTGACGCACCGCCCCGCGCGGAAGACAAAAAACGAAGTCAGCATGCGCGTCGGCTATCCCTTCAAGTCGACGAGCCGCCCCTTCGCCACCATCGGGACGGACAGGTTCCAGATGTTCTCCGGCGTCAAGGAAGGCGGCGAGCACCGCTCCTGGGCCTGGCTCGAGAACCCCTCCGAGGAGGGCAAGATGGTGCAGGCGCTGAAGGCCGGCAGCTCCATGGAAATCAAGGGCACTTCGGAACGGGACACGCTGACGACGGACACCTATTCGCTGAAAGGTTCCTCGGCCGCGCTCAAGAAGATCGACGACGCCTGCAAGTAGGGTCTTTGGGGCCGAAAACCCCCGATTGGCGCCAAATGCGCCCTTTGTGATATGAGAAGCGATGATCCGCGCCCGCTCCGGCAGGCGTGGCAAAGCGTATTTTCAGGACCGGAAGCCGGTTGAACCGACATGACCACGCTCGACATAGCGCATGAGAGCCGGGAGGCCGCGCCCGCAGGTGCCGCGCCGCGCGCAAAGCCGAGCCTTGTCGGGCTCACGCGGCCGCAACTCATGGACGCGCTCAAGGATTTCGGCCTGCCAGAGAAGCACCTGCGCATGCGCGCCGGCCAGATATGGAACGGCATCTACAATCGCGGCCTGACGCGTTTCGACGGCATGACGACGCTGTCGAAGGAGCTGCGGGACAAGCTCGGACAGAACTTCGACATTTCGCGCCTCGACATCGTGACCGAGCAGAAATCGGTCGACGGCACGCGGAAGTGGCTGCTGCGTCTTCCCTCCGCGGTGCCGGGGGTGCCGGGACCTGAGATCGAGACCGTCTACATTCCGGAAGAAGGACGCGGCACGCTCTGCGTTTCCTCCCAGGTCGGCTGCACGCTGACCTGCACCTTCTGCCACACCGGCACGCAGAAGCTCGTGCGCAATCTCACGGCGGGCGAGATCGTCGGACAGATATTGATTGCGCGCGACGCGCTCGGTGAATGGCCGGACGGGGGCCGAAACTCGGAAGACCGCCTCATCACCAACATCGTGATGATGGGCATGGGCGAGCCGCTCTACAATTTCGAGAATGTGCGCGACGCGCTGGAAGTCGTCTCGGACGGCGAAGGCCTGTCGCTCTCCAAGCGCCGCATCACGCTCTCGACCTCCGGCGTCGTGCCGATGATCGAGAAGGCGGGCGAGGAAATCGGCTGCATGCTCGCGATCTCGCTTCACGCCGTGAACGACGAGACGCGCAACAAGCTGGTGCCCTTGAACAAGAAATAGATGCTGAAAGGCGTAAACGACAGTATCGAAGACGCGAAGGAACTCGTCCGCCTGCTGAAGGGTATTCCGGCGAAGATCAACCTGATCCCTTTCAATCCCTGGCCGGGCAGCCCTTATGAATGTTCCGACTGGGCGCAGATCGAGAAATTCGCCGACTTCGTCAACCGCGCCGGCTATGCAAGCCCCGTCCGCACGCCGCGCGGCCGCGACATCATGGCGGCCTGCGGACAGCTGAAAAGCGAGACGGTGAAGAAGCGCGCGAGCGAGCGGTTCAGGGAAGGGCAGACGGAGGCTTGAACGTATGAAAGCCGCCATCTATCGCTGGAAGGTCGCGCCCGGAGACGAGGAATACTTCGCGCGGCGCTGGCATGAGATCACTGAAGACATCATGCGCGATCATGGCGGTGGCGGTTCGCGGCTTCATCGCGCGGAGAATGGCGACTTCGTCGCCTATGCGCGCTGGTCCTCGAGAGAAGCGCGCGACAGGGCCTTTGCCGATTACTCGAAAGACCCAAATCGCGCCATTCCGCAGCGCGAGGGCAAGGCGGAACTCATCGAGGAAGTCTGGCTCGACATCGCCGACGACCTGCTGATCCCTGAAGCCAACCTTCCCGCGCGCTTCCGCAAGAACTAGCGCTTTGCCCAGCCGAGGGCCGCGTCGAGCCGGTCATTGCCCCAGAAGAGTTCGTCGCCCGCCACAAAACTCGGTGCGCCGAATATGCCCTTCGCTATCGCTTCTTCCGTCTGCGCCTTGAGCTTGTCCTTGTTCGCCCGTTCATTCGAGCGCGCGAGAAGAGCGCCCGCATCGAGACCGAGCGCCTCGAGAATGCCGGAAAGTGCCGCCTCGTCGGAAATGTCCTGCTGCCCGGCGAAATTCGCGAGATAGACGCGACGCGTGAATTCCGGTCCCCACGTCTCATCCTGCCCGAGCAGCGCAAGCCGCGCGGCTTTCAGCCCGTTCTGCGGGAAACGCACAGGCTCCTTCAGCGTTAGGCCCTGCGCCTCGCAGATGCGCGCCATGTCGCGCCACATGTAGCGGCCCTTGGCGGGATAGATGTTGAAAGGACTGTCGTTCCAGCCCTGCGCGCCGAAAATCGGCCCGAGCAGGAACGGCCGCCAGACGAGCCCGACGCCTGCATCCTTCGCCGCCTGCTCAACGCGCATCGCCGCCGGGTATGAATAGGTGCTTGCGAACTCGTACCAGAACTCGACCTGCATGGAACCTCCGGGAATGGATGCAAGAGCCTGCCGCAGAACGCGGCGCGCGGAAAGTGACCGCCGCGCAATCCGCTTTGCGCGCTCACACCCTCGTCGCGGCGTCGAGTTTCAGCGTCTCCGCGATCTCGCGGATGAAGGCAATGTCCTCGACAAAGGCGCGGATGTGATCGCTTTGGCGCAGATCCTTCCACGGCGAAGGCTGCGCGAAGTAACCGCGCCGACCGTCGATCACGAGAAGAAGATCGTTGCCGTCAAAAGCGGCCTGCATCGGACCGTCGCTCGCATCGGCAAGCCGCACGAGCCGTTCCATGAAGGCCGGCGTGAGCAGGTAACGCGCTTCCACCTGGTCGCTCGAGAAGACGTCGAACCTCTCCTCGAAGCGCGGGTCCTCGAGATGAACCCTTTCGCCGCCGGCACCCGCAGGGCCGAGCGCATTCAGAAAGCCCCTGTCGCCGCGCACGATCGTGCGTCCCGAAAAGCGCTTCGGGAACGCATAACGCGCGACAAGCCCCCGAAAGACGAGATCGTATTCGTCGCGCTTGTCGCGGCGCACCTTCTTTTCGAGAAAGGCTTCCGCAAGCTCGAAGGGAACGCCATCGATCTCGCCCAGCACATGGTCTTCGGTTGAAGCGCGGTCATAGCCCGGCAGGAGACCCCACTGCCTGAAAGGCGCGAGAAAGTTCTCCGGCGCCTTGGGCGAATAGAGGTAGCCGAAATGGCCGAAAATTTTTGTCGAGAGTTCTTCCGCGAATGTCCGCCCCCAGGTCATGACGGAGGTGAGCATCAGCGCGCCGACGATCATGACGGCGAAGCTGCCGAAAAGGGCGAAGCCTCGTGCATCTTCGCTCTCGATGACCTGCGAGGAAACGGCGAAGACAAGAAGCCCCGCCGCGACGACCGGGAAAGCCCGCCACAGCGCGCGCCGGACCACGAGTTTCCGCTCGGCTTCCTTTTTCTCGATCCAGGGTGCGATCTCGCGCGCGAAGAAGCCGTCGAAATCCGCGCCCGGTGTCATGAGGAACTCACGGCATCAGCTTGTTGACATCGACAGGCTCGCGCACCGCCGGGTCTTCCACCTCGTAAAAGGGGAACGGTTGTACATTCGCGATCCGCGCGATCACGGAGCCGGGGAAAATCTCGACCGCGTTGTTGAGCCGCGTCACCGCCGAATTGTAGAAGCGGCGCGCCGCGGCGATGTTGCCCTCCACTTCCTCGAAGGCCGCCTGGGCCCGCGTCACCGTTTCGGCGGAGCGGAGTTCAGGATAGTTCTCGGCGACCGCGAAGAGCCGCGCCATGCCCGCCTCGAGCTTCCGGGAGGCGTCGAGATGCTCTTCCACGGCCTTCGGATCGTCCTTTGCGTAAGGGGTGGCGACCCTGGCGCGCAGCGCCGTCAGCCCCTCCAGCAAGCCCTTCTCATGGGTCATGAACTTCGCCGCCAGGGCCACAATGTTGGGCAGCAGGTCGAAGCGCTGCCGGAGTTGCACGTCGATCGAGCCCATCGCCTCCCGGACCTCGTTCCGCCGCGTGATGAGGCTCGCATACCAGGCATAGCCGCCAACAGCCACGAGCCCGAGCAGGACGAGAAGAACGACCGACGAATCCATGGGATACCCCCGAAATTGGCCTCATGCCGGCCGATTATGGCAGGCAAAGCCCGGTTCGTCGCGCCCCTCTCCCCTCCCCTTGCCGCAAGGGCGGATTTCCCTATAGTGCGCCGCAAAATCGACCC
>PHEF01000105.1 GCA_002842875.1 Alphaproteobacteria bacterium HGW-Alphaproteobacteria-3
GCAACTGGCGGCGCCGATCGGCGAACACCCGCATGTGGCGCAGGTGCGCCAGACCGGCATGATCCTCGCCTTCGAGCTGGGCCAGGCCAACCGCCGCGAACCGCTGCCGGCGGCGCAACGCACCGGCCTTTGCGCCTATCGTGCGGCGCTGCAACGCGGCGTGCTGCTGCGGCCGTTGGGCGATGTGCTGTACTGGATGCCGCCCTACTGCATCGGCGACGACGAGCTGCACCATCTTGCCGAGGTCACCGCCACCGTCATCGATGAGAGCACCCGCGCATGCGCCTGACCCGGTTTTACCTCGACCACCCGCTGCAACCCGGCCAGCGCGTCGCATTGCCCGAGACCGTGGCCAATCACTTGCTGCGGGTGTTGCGGCTGGGCGTTGGCGACCCGCTGATCGTGTTCAACGGCGATGGGTTTTATTACCACGCCAGCGTGGTCAATGCCGAGCGCCGCGCCGCACAGATTGAAGTGCAATCACGCGAAGTGGCGAGCAGCGAATCGCCGTTGTCGATCACCCTCGGCCAGGGCATCGCGCGCGGCGACAAGATGGACTGGGTACTGCAAAAAGCTACCGAGCTTGGCGTCGCGGCGATTGCGCCCGTGCGTACGCAATGGACCGAAGTACGGCTGAATGCCGAGCGCGCCGAGCGCCGCCACCAACACTGGCACGGCGTAATCGCATCGGCCTGCGAACAGTGCGGTCGCGCCACCTTGCCGGCACTCGCCGCCGCCAGCGAGCTGGCGGACTGGGCCGGCAGCGCGCCAGACAACGCGTTGCGCCTGCTGCTCGACCCGGACGGTGAACACTGCCTGCGTTCGTGCCCGCCACCGCAACCGGGTCAACCGGTATGGCTGGTGATCGGCCCCGAAGGCGGCTTGTCCGAACGCGACATCGCCACCCTGCGCGCCGCCGGCTTCAGCGGCCTGCGCCTTGGTCCGCGCGTGCTGCGCACCGAAACCGCCGGGCTGGCGGTGATCGCGGCGATGCAGGCGTTGTGGGGTGATCTGGGCTGATGAAGCCGGGACTCGGGACTCGGGACTCGGGACTCGGGAAGAGCGTAAAGCTTACGGTCCGCAAATGTCGCAAAGAACGCAAAGGAAAAGCGCAAAAGAACTTTCACGTATGGGTGTCGGCTCCAGCCGTTCGGGCTTTGAGCCGACCTACGTGCGCAATGCTGTTGGTCTGCGAGGTCGTAGGTCGGTTCAAGCCGCGCAGCGGCAGCACCGACATCAAACCTTGCAACTGCTTTCGGCTGCCTTTGCGCTTCGCGTCATTTGCGGACCATTTGCCTTTATCGCGCCACCAGCTAATCGGTGTCGCCACCATACAAGGCCTTGCGCGGCGCGCCGCTGAGCTCCGCTGCCAGCCGCGCCGCTGGCGCAGGCGCCAGATGCTCGCACAGACGGGCATACAGGCGCCGGCCTGCAATCAGCCGCGCCTGCGCATCATCGCCGGCACCCGCCACTACCAGCACAAACTCGCCGCGCCGCTGATTGGCGTCGGCCACTACCTGGTCACGCACCTCGCTGACGCTGCCACCAAGCACGGTTTCATACAGCTTGGTCAGCTCGCGTGCCAGGCTCAGTTGCCGATCAGCGCCGAACACCGTCAGCAGATCATCGAGCATCGCTTCAATTCGGTGCGCGCTTTCGTAAAACACCAGAGTGCGCGGCTCACTGACCAGCTGGTTCAGGCGCTCCCGTCGCGCCGCCGCCTTGGCCGGCAAAAATCCCTCAAAGCAAAACCGGTCGCACGGCTGGCCGGAAACCGCCAACGCCGCGAGTAGTGCGCTGGCACCGGGCACCGGACTGACCGCCACACCGGCGGCACGTGCGGCGCGCACCAGCCGAAACCCGGGATCACTGAGCAATGGCGTGCCGGCATCGGAAACCAGCGCCATGTTTTCGCCGGCCAGCAGCCGCGTCACCAGTGCATCGGCCTGCTCGGCTTCGTTGTGTTCGTGCAACGCCTGCAACGGCCGCTCAATGCCAAAATGGGCCAGCAACTGACGGCTGTGACGGGTATCTTCGGCGCAAATCAGATCGACGCTGCGCAAGGTCTCCAGCGCCCGCGTGCTGATGTCACCGAGGTTGCCGATTGGTGTCGACACCACAAACAAGCTGCCGTGGCGGTGCTGCATTGGATTCTCCACATCAGGCCCGTTGGTGATCGCAATAGCGCGGTGCAGTAGCATAGACGTGTTTCGGGATACTCGCCCGACCGATTGCCAGAGATTTTCCTCATGAATCATGTCATACGCGCAACGCTGCTTACGCTTTTGCTCAGCGGCTGCGTCACCAACCAGGTCAGCTCGCAGCGCGTGCCCGAACTGCCGCTGGCGCAGGGCCTGTTCGATCAACAACGCTACAGCGAAGCAGCGCAAGCATTTGCTGATGCCGCCAGCATCGCCAGTCGTCGGCCCGAGCATCTTTGGCTGCGCGCCGCCGAAGCTTGGCTGCGCGCCGGCAACAGCGAACAGGCGCGGTCGGCGGCTAGCCGGATTCCGGATTCGTCGCTGACACCGACCGATCGCGCGCGGCTGGCATTGGTCAACGCCGAACTGGCATTGGCCGATGGTGAGCCCGAGAGGGCACTGATCGACCTTGCGCCCAGCGGCACCAACCTACCGCCGTCGCTGGTGATTCATCGGCAACAGTTGCGGGCAATGGCGTTACAACAAACCGGCCAACACCTTGCCGCCGCTGCCGAACTGACAGCCATCGACGCCCTGCTGAGCGGCGCCGATCGCCCGCAAAACCGCCGTCAGATCGAAGCCCTTCTGGCGCAGGTTGACAGTGCCGCGCTATATACGCAGGGGCAATCAGCCCCGCCTGCTTCGTCATTGCGTGGCTTCATCAATCGCGCACTGGCTGAGCGTGGCCTCAGCCCGATTCCGCGCGGCGCCGACAGCAACCAGTCCCCAGCCGACTGGAACCTGCCGGTTACGCCGTATCAGGTTGGCGCCGAAGGCTACCAGCCAAGCCAGTCGCTGGCAGTGTTGCTGCCACTGAGCGGCCCGCTATCGGGTGCCGGCCACGCCGTGCTCGATGGCGTATTAGCTGCGCATTTTGAACAGGCTGGCGAGCGCCCACGGCTGCTGGTGATCGACACCGCCGGCAGTGCCAATGCAGCGGTCGCCGCCTATCAACAGGCATTCGATGCGGGTGCGCAGCGCGTGCTGGGGCCACTGGATCGCGATGCTGTAAGCGCGGTGTTTGCTCTGGAACAGCACCCGCTGCCGATCCTTGCTCTCAATCGCAGCGGGCTGCCGCCACCGCCGGGCAGCGCAAGTTATACGTTATCGCCCGAGGACGAAGCCGTTGCCGCCGCTGAACGCATGCTCGGCAAGGGCCTGTTGAAGGCGATTGCCGTCGGCAGCACCGACGAACAAAGCCGGCGCGCGATTGCCGCATTTGTCGAACACTACTCGCAACGCGGTGGCGAGGTATTGGCGAGCACCGAGATCCCCGAATATGAGCCGAACTTCAGCAACCTGCTGCAACCGATGTTCAGCGCTGCCGGCGGCCGGGTGATCAGGGACCCCACCGGGGGGAAAGCCGACAGGACCGAACTGGCTGCTGCGCACGACGCCGTGTTCATCGCGCTCAAGGCTCCGCAGGCCCGGCTGTTGGTACCGCAACTGGCGGCCGTGGGCTTTGCGCAAAAACCGATCTTCGCCACCGCATTGATCGTATCCGGCAGTGGCGATTTGCGTCTGGATCTGGAACTGGAAGGCATCGAGTTTCCCGAATTCCCGTGGCTGTTGGCTGAAGTTGAAACCCTGCCCAGCGCCGAGCAACTGGCGCGCACCCTGCCCAGTACACGCGGCGCCAGTGCGCGCCTGTTTGGTCTGGGCGCTGACGGCTACCGGCTCAGCGCCTATCAGGATTACCTGCAAAGCCATCCCGGCGCCTGGCTGGCTGGCGCCAGTGGCCAATTGCGCATCGACATGTTCGGCAATGTGTTACGCACCCCGGCCTGGGCGGTTTTCAGCGGTGGCCGCACCCGCGCCGCCATCGAAGCTTCACTGCAACCACAGGCCATGGAAGCCGGTGACGGCACCTGGTAAACCCAGCTCACGCCGCGCCATCGGCGCCGCCGGCGAAGATGCGGCCTTGGCCTGGTTGCGCGAACGCGGCTTGCAGCCGTTGGCGCGCAATGTGGCATTCGCATTCGGCGAGATCGATCTGATCGTGCGCGATGGCGCGACCATCGTGTTTGTGGAAGTTCGGCAACGAGGCAACGATCACTTCGGCGGTGCCGCCGCCTCGGTGGATCGCCGCAAGTGCGGGCGCATCGCCCGCGCCGCCAGTGCGTGGTTGGTCAGCAACCCGACACTGGCCAAGGCACCGTGTCGATTCGATGTGCTGGCGCTGTCTGGCCGTGATGCCAACGTGCAGATCGAATGGATCCGCGATGCCTTTACCCTGGATGACATTCGCTGATGCGCAACCCGCACGATACCCTTCCCGACGCACTGCACAAGCGCTTGGCGCAGTGTTTCGACGCCAACGCCCTGCTGCTGTCGCCAGCGCAGCGGCTGAGCTACGGCTACGACAACTCGCGCCAGTTCGCGATGCCGGCCGCGGTCGTGTTACCGAGCGAAACCGCGCAAGTGCTGGAACTGGTGCGCGCCTGTCGCACCCACGACATGCCGATCATCGCCCGCGGTCGCGGCACCAACACCACTGGCGCCACGGTGCCGCTGCACGGCGGCATGGTGGTCAGTTTCGAACGCATGCACCGATTGCTGCGCATGGCGCCCGAAGACCGACTCGCGGTGGTCGAACCGGGCCTGCTCAACGGAGACCTGCAACAGGCCGCCAAGCCACACGCCCTGTTCTGGCCGCCCGATCCGACCAGCGCCGCCTATAGCAGCATTGGCGGCAACATCGCCTGCAATGCCGGCGGCCCGCGTGCGGTGAAGTACGGCGCCTGCCGCGACAATGTGCTCGGGCTTGCCGCGGTAACCGGCGCCGGCGAGCTGATCCGCTGTGGCGGTGCCACCAGCAAAGCCGCATCGGGCTACGATTTCACCCGTTTCATCGTCGGCTCCGAAGGCACGTTGGCGTTGATCGTCGAAGCCACCCTCGCACTGCGCCCGTTGCCTGACGCACGCCGCGCACTGCGCGCGCTGTATTCCGATGTCGAATCCGCCGCCGCCGCCGTTGCCCGGCTGATGGCGCAAGCGCACACCCCGTCGATGCTGGAGTTCATGGATGGCGAGTGCGTGCGTCTGGCGCGCGAGATCGGCGGCGCCGATATTCCTGCGGCCGGTGCGCTGCTGATGATCGAAGCCGATGGCGATGCCAGCACCGTGGACATTGCCGTCGCCGCACTTGAACGCGCCGCCTGCGGCCCCGGGCTG
>PHEF01000106.1 GCA_002842875.1 Alphaproteobacteria bacterium HGW-Alphaproteobacteria-3
GTTCCACCGGATCGGCCTTGCCTTCCACGAGATGCGGCCGATCCTCGAGGCGGAGGGGGCGGCGATCCACGACTGGACGCATGCCTGGGACCGGAAGCCGGCGCGGGGAACCGCGGTGCCCGTTTCCGGCGTCGCGCCGGGCGCGCGGACGGCGAGGGCGGGAGGTGCCGAAGCCGCCGGACAGCAAGCGGGTGCCGAACGGAACCGCATATATCCCCTTCGAACATGGAGGCGAAAGAAGTAGGCTATACTCTCCCGGTACGTTGTGGAGGGGGCAGAAATGCGCGGCAGAAAATTCTGGTTCGGGTCAACCGCATTCCCCGGGGGGCCGACGATAATGTGGGGCCTTGAAAACTGGGCGGCCGGGATTCTTGGACCTACTTGGAACAACCTCCCCTGGGGGTGGTTGATCGTCTGTGGTCTGTGTATCTGGATTGGCTACGTCATTTATGATCTGACGGACGACGAATCCGAAATTCGTGAAAGGTTCCGTAAATGGCGGGCCGTTGCGGATATTGAGATAAAAACTAATCGCGACAATATTATCGCCAACCCGTGGCGAATATCTGCCACGGTAAAAATTAAACGGCGCGCCAAAAACCTAGGGTGCTACGTGCGATATGGTCACCCCGTCGCTTACCTCAATCGTGGTCCCAAGTGGGAATGGAGTGAACAAAAAACCATCATCGACGGTAAAGACTGCGAGAAGGGAAAGATCATCGAAATTCCGCTAGTAGAGCTTCCGCCGAACGGGTCCCGCATCCGCCTTCTGGATGACGAGGTCTCGCTAAAGGAAAGCCGTCTCTCGAACCATTATAGTCTTGAAGTTGTTGTGACCGCTAGTCGTTACACACAGACAGAAATTAGGCATTTTGGCTTTATCAAGAGCGCGCAGGCGACATTCCACACGGTTCACCCTGACCTTATGCAGGGGATAGAAAATGAGTGATGCTCACAATAAATTTGACCTTCTCCTGTCCAAGATGATCAAGGGCGAGGAAAAGCCTGCAAAAGAAGGTCGAACATCAGGTGCGGCTGCTTCCGAAGGTTATGGCGGAACTCGAACTCGGCCAGATACTTCGGCAGATGCGCCGGGGAAACCCAAACATGGGTTCCCGAAATCCCGCGCTTGAGTGCGGACCAAAAGCTTTCAATCGAATTGGTATGCACGTCACCCCGGACATACTCACCGGCTGAGTGATTGACCGTGCCGTGACGGAAGCCCTCATCAGACAGGCTGTTGAATGCCTTGGCTTCGTCCGTTGCGATCCGCGTACCGGCCTTGACGTGTTCGATGATCCGGGGAACCACATAGAAGGAACCACGCCCGGCCACGACGCGAGTAATCACGTCGCCGCCACGTTCGGCAATGCCGAGAACCACGGTCTTATCGTCTTCGCCGCGCTTGTCCTTGCCGCCGATATACGCCTTGTCGGCTTCCACGATCTTGTCACCGCCAAGCTGATCGTCACCATCAACCCAGCCCATGTACTTGCGGATTTCATGGCCCATACGCCACGCCGTCTTGTAGGTCACGCCAAGCTGACGCTGGATTTCCTTCGCGCTCACCCCGTTGCGGGTGGTCGTGAAAAGGAACATGACAAAAAACCAGTCCCGCAGGCTCGTGCGAGTGCGCTCGAACGGGGTTCTGGCAGTCGGGTAGACCTGATGACCGCAGAACTCGCACTCAAAGCAGCGACGGCCCTTGACCTTATGGTGCTTGGCCTCCGCGCCGCAGCTTGAGCAATGAAACTTCGCCCCGTAACGCACCGTCATAAGGTGGTTAAGGCAGGCTTCATCGTCGGGGAAGCGGGCGTTGAAGGTCTTGAGGGTCATTGCTTTGGTCATGGGGTCTCTCTCCTATGACCTTCATGTGGCCCCTGACCTCCCATGTTTCAAGGGGATATGTGCGAACGGAACCGGCCGGAACGTCACACGAACGTGAACTGAATTTCCCTTTATTCTCAAGGGTTTGAATTTTTCGTTGCCAATGAGAACAAAATAAGTACATTGATCGTCATGAACAGCGCATTGCGCGACTCGGGCGGCGATGAAATAAGGGGAAATCACTCATGTCCAAGAATGTTGTGAGTCTCGTGGCAAAAGACGATACGCTCAGCCAGATCGAGCGCTCGTTCGGCAAGGGTTCCATCATGCGGCTCGGCAAGAACGAGCAGGTGGTGGAGATCGAATCCATTTCCACCGGCTCGCTCGGGCTCGATATCGCGCTCGGCATTGGCGGGCTGCCCCGCGGTCGCGTCATCGAGATCTACGGGCCGGAATCGTCGGGCAAGACGACGCTCGCGCTCCAGACCATCGCCGAGGCCCAGAAGGGTGGCGGCGTCTGCGCCTTCGTGGATGCGGAGCATGCGCTTGACCCTGTCTATGCCCGCAAGCTCGGCGTGCAGCTCGACGATCTGCTGATCTCGCAGCCCGATACGGGCGAGCAGGCGCTCGAAATCGCCGACACGCTGGTGCGCTCCGGGGCGGTGGACATTCTCGTCATCGACTCGGTGGCGGCGCTGACACCCAAGGCCGAACTCGAAGGCGAAATGGGCGATAGCCTGCCGGGTCTCCAGGCCCGGCTCATGAGCCAGGCGCTTCGCAAGCTCACCGGTTCGATTTCCAAGTCGAACACGATGGTGATCTTCATCAACCAGATCCGCATGAAGATCGGTGTGATGTTCGGCAGCCCGGAGACGACGACGGGCGGCAATGCACTGAAGTTCTACGCTTCCGTCCGCCTCGACATCCGCCGCATCGGTGCGATCAAGGAGCGCGACGAAGTGGTTGGCAACCAGACCAGGGTGAAGGTCGTCAAGAACAAGGTTGCGCCGCCTTTCAAACAGGTCGAATTCGACATCATGTATGGCGAGGGCATCTCGAAGACGGGCGAACTGGTCGATCTGGGCGTCAAGGCGGGTATCGTCGAGAAGTCCGGCTCCTGGTTCTCCTATAACAGCCAGCGCGTGGGACAGGGCCGCGAGAACGCCAAGCAGTTCCTCAAGGACAATCCCGATATTGCCGCCGAGATCGAGCAGGCGATCCGCCAGAATGCGGGTCTCATCGCCGAGAAGATCATGGAAATACCGGACGATGCCGGGAGTGACGATGACGGCGATGCGGACGACATGGAGGCGAGTGCCTGACAGGCGCCGCCGGGCGCTTGAAAGAGTGCCTTTGACGGATTTCTCTGCTTCGGTTCGTTTGGCCGGGCATAAGGGCGGCGCCGGGTACCCTCCGGCGCCGTTCCCTTTTGGGGGCAGGCCTTTTCGCCGCAGCCCGCTTCCATTGCCTTTTCCCGGGCCCATTCTGGACAGCCGGGAGGGCGACAGGTAAAAGCTGGCACCTGTATTTGTTAATGGAACCGGGCGGATGAGGGCGCGAGGCGCGCTCTTTGCGATGTCTCCCCGAGGGTTTCAAAAAGCGGAAGCGCAAGCGAGATGGCCGGCCTCAACGATATCCGACACAAGTTTCTGGAATTCTTCCGGCGTGAGGGCCACGACGTCGTGCCGTCGGGTCCGCTTGTGCCGAATAACGACCCGACGCTCCTCTTCACCAATGCCGGCATGGTGCCCTTCAAGAACGTCTTCACCGGCCAGGAGACGCGGCCCTACTGCCGTGCGACGAGCGCCCAGAAATGCGTGCGCGCGGGCGGCAAGCACAACGACCTCGACAATGTGGGCTACACGGCGCGCCATCACACCTTCTTCGAGATGCTCGGTAACTTCTCCTTCGGCGATTACTACAAGGAAGAGGCGATCAAGTTCGCCTGGGACCTGATCACGAAGGAATTCGCGCTGCCCGAAAGCCGCCTCATGGTGACGATCTATGAGGACGACGACGAGGCGCATGGGCTCTGGAAGAAGATCGCGGGGCTTTCGGACGACAAGATCGTCCGGCTCGGCGCCAAGTCGAATTTCTGGCAGATGGGCGACACCGGCCCTTGCGGTCCGAACTCCGAAATCTTCTTCGATCACGGAGAGAAGGTGCCCGGCGGTCCGCCCGGCAGTCCGGACGAGGATGGCGACCGGTTCATCGAAATCTGGAATCTCGTCTTCATGCAGTATGAGCAGCATGGCGACGGATCGCGGACGGGGCTGCCGAAGCCCTCGATCGACACGGGCATGGGGCTTGAGCGCATCGCGGCGGTGCTGCAGGGCACGCATGACAACTACGCGACCGACCTCATGCGTTCGCTGATCGTGGCGTCCGCCGATGCGTCGAATTCCGATGCCGACGGCCCCCATTCGGTGAGCCATCGGGTGATTGCGGACCATCTGCGCTCGACCTCCTTTCTCATCGCCGACGGCGTGATGCCGTCGAACGAGGGCAGGGGCTATGTGCTCCGGCGCATCATGCGCCGTGCCATGCGCCATGCGCAGATACTCGGCGTGGCCGAGCCGCTGATGTACCGGCTGGTGCCGGCGCTCGTTCGCCAGATGGGCGATGCCTATCCGGAGCTGCGCCGCGCGGAGGCGCTCGTCACCGAGACGCTGAAGCTCGAGGAGGCGCGCTTCCGCGAAACGCTGACGCGCGGGCTGAAGCTGCTCGACGAAGAAATCGGAAAGCAGCAGGGCACGGGCGTACTCCCCGGTGAGGTCGCCTTCAAGCTCTACGATACCTATGGTTTTCCGCTCGACCTCACGCAGGATGCGCTTCGCTCGCGCGGCATGAGCGTCGACCAGACGGGCTTCGACGCGGCAATGGCAAAACAGCGCCAGGATGCGCGCGCGGCCTGGGCGGGCTCGGGCGAAAAGGCGACGGAAGCCGTCTGGTTCGAATTGCGCGAGAAGGCCGGCGCCACCGAATTCCTCGGGTATGAAACCGAGACCGCGGAAGGCCAGGTCGTGGCGCTTCTCGTCGATGGCAAGCCGGTCGCGAAGATCGCGGCGGGCGAAGAGGCGGCAATCGTCACCAACCAGACGCCCTTCTATGGCGAGTCCGGCGGCCAGGTCGGCGACACGGGTATCGTCTTTTCGGCGGATGGCGCGGAGTTTCCCGTCATCGACACGGTGAAGAAACTCGGCG
Source organism: Alphaproteobacteria bacterium HGW-Alphaproteobacteria-3 (assembly GCA_002842875.1). Taxonomy (GTDB): domain Bacteria; phylum Pseudomonadota; class Alphaproteobacteria; order Parvibaculales; family Parvibaculaceae; genus Parvibaculum. The sequence continues at coordinate 5,032 of PHEF01000106.1, forward strand.
ACATGCATGTGCATCTCGGCAAGCTCGCGCGCGGACAGCTCGCGGTCGGCGATATCGTCGAGATGAAGGTCGACAAAGGCTTGCGCGATGCGACGCGCGCCAATCATTCGGCGACGCATCTTCTGCATGAGGCGCTCCGTCGCGTGCTGGGAGACCATGTCACGCAGAAGGGTTCGATGGTCGGGCCGGAGCGGCTGCGCTTCGACTTCAGCCACCCCAAGCCGATGGTGGCGGAGGAAATTGCCGAGGTCGAAGCGATCGTGAATCGCGTGATCCGTCAGAATACGGAAGTTTCGACGCGGCTGATGACACCGGACGACGCCATTGCGGCCGGCGCGCTCGCGCTCTTCGGCGAGAAATACGGCGACGAGGTTCGCGTGCTCGCGATGGGGCTCGACGATGCGAAGCCGAATGGCACGTATTCCGTCGAGCTTTGCGGCGGTACGCATGTGCGCCGCGCCGGCGACATTGCGATCTTCAAGATCGTGAGCGAGGGGGCGGTCGCGTCCGGCATTCGCCGCATCGAGGCGCTGACGGGTGAGGGCGCACGGCGCTATCTCGTGGAGCAGGAGCGGACGCTGAAGGAAGCCGCGGGCGCTCTGCGCATCGCGCCGGAAGACCTGCCCTCCCGTGTCGTTTCGCTGATGGAGGAGCGCAAGCGTCTGGAGCGCGAGCTCGCCGAAGCGAAGAAGAAGCTTGCGATGGGGGGCGGTTCGGGCGGCGGCGCGGCGGAGGCACCGGTCGAGATGGTGCACGGCATCAAGTTCATACCGCGCATATTAATGGGCGTTAGCCCGAAAGATTTGAAGAGCCTCGTCGACGAGATCGGTCGACAACACAGTGACTTGACAATCATTGCGCTTGCGTCGAAGGGAGATGACGGAAAAGCGGCAATCGTAGTTGGTGTCAGCGCGGATTTGATGTCGTCGAACAATGCTGTTGGTCTGGTCCAGATCGGGGCACAGCATATTGGCGGTAAGGGCGGTGGCGGACGTCCTGATATGGCGCAAGCGGGCGGACCAGACGGTGAGAGGCTGGATGAAGCGTTCGAAGCCATAAAGGCCGCAATCCAGCCAATGTCATAAGGCCGTACAATTAACCGTCACGACCCGCTTTATGCGGGTCATCCACGTCTTTCTTCTCAGGATGCCGCCAAAGACGTGGATGGCCCGGACAAGCCGGGCCATGACGAATTAGGTTTGTTGTACGGAAGAGGCGGTATCACCCTGCCTTCGCCAGCGCCTTTTCGAGATTGCTCGCAACCTTGTCGAGGAAGCCTTCGGTCGAAAGCCATTTCTGCTCGGAGCCGACGAGGAGCGCGAGGTCCTTCGTCATGTAGCCGCTCTCAACCGTCGAGACGCAGACCTTTTCGAGCTTGTGCGCGAACTCCGCCAGCGCATCGTTGCCGTCGAGCTTTGCGCGATGCGTGAGGCCGCGCGTCCAGGCGAAGATCGAGGCGATGGAGTTGGTCGAGGTTTCCTCGCCGCGCTGATGCGCGCGGTAGTGTCGCGTCACCGTGCCGTGCGCGGCTTCGGCTTCCATGATGTCGCCATCCGGCGTCAACAGCACGGAGGTCATGAGGCCGAGCGAACCGAAGCCCTGAGCGACCGAGTCCGACTGCACGTCGCCATCGTAGTTCTTGCAGGCCCAGAGATAGCCGCCGGACCACTTCATCGCCGAGGCGACCATGTCGTCGATCAAGCGATGCTCATAGGTGATCTTCGCCGCGTCGAAGTCGCTCTTGAATTCCTTCTCGTAGATTTCCTGAAAGATATTCTTGAAGCGTCCGTCATAGGTCTTGAGGATCGTGTTCTTGGTCGAAAGATAGACCGGATATTTCCGGTCGAGGCCGTATTTCAGGCAGGCGCGCGCGAAGTCGCGGATCGAGTCGTCGAGGTTGTACATGCCCATGGCGACGCCGGCGCCGGGGAAGTCGAAGACTTCTTCCTCGATGCTATCCTTGCCGTCTTCCGACACCCATTTCAGCGTGAGCTTGCCCTTGCCGGGAATGAGGACGTCCGTCGCCTTGTACTGGTCGCCAAAGGCATGGCGGCCGATCACGATCGGCTCCGTCCAGCCCGGCACGAGGCGGGGAATGTTGCGGCAGATGATCGGCTCGCGGAAGACGGTGCCGCCCAGAATGTTGTCACGCCTACGCCGTGCCGCTTGATCGCTTCGGCGGCATCGACCGTCACCTTGTCTTCGGTTGCGTCGCGATGCTCCATGCCGAGGTCGTAATAGTCGAGTTCGAGGTCCAGATGGGGGAAGATCAGCTTGTCCTTGATCATCTGCCAGATGATCCGGGTCATCTCATCGCCATCGAGATCGACCACGGGGTTTGCTACTTTGATCTTCGGCATGGGGGGTCCTTCGACAGGTGACATACGAGCAACGGGCGCGCGCCGGGAGGTTTCGGGCGCTGCGCGGAGAGGCCAGGAAGCGGCCCACATCCCTATAACATTGCGGGACGATTGATTAAAGACAGGCAATCGCTTATTGACCGCGCGGCAGCTTCACCCAACCCGAATTGACGGAGCGGCATGGCCGGAACCGATCGCACAAAAAATGAGCTTGCGGCCCCCTCACCGGGGCCTGCCGTTGTCCTCGTTGCCCCGCAACTGGGCGAGAATATCGGCACGACGGCGCGCGCCATGCTCAATTTCGGTCTCACGGACCTCCGGATCGTGCGTCCTCGCGACGGGTGGCCGAACGAGCGCGCCCGCGCGGCCGCCTCCGGTGCCGATATTGTGATCGACAATGTGAAGCTTTTCGACCGGACGGCGGATGCGGTTGCCGGACTCGACTATGTTATCGCGACCACGGCGCGGGCCCGCGACATGGTGAAGCCGATTCTCACGCCCGAAACGGCGGCGGCGCGCATGCGGGAAGCCTTTGCGGGCGGGGGCCGGGCGGGGCTCCTTTTCGGGCCGGAGCGCACCGGCCTCGAAAACGACGATCTGGCGCTTGCCGACGCGCTGATGATGGTTCCGGTGAACCCGGCCTTTGCCTCGCTCAATCTCGCCCAATGCGTGCTGCTCATGTCCTATGAGTGGCACAAGGCGGCCGATACGACCGAGGCGGAGCGGATCGAATACCAGCAGACGCGGCCGGCGAACAAGGAGGAGCTTCTCGGCTTCTTCGAGCACCTCGAAGGCGAACTCGACCGCTTCGGCTTCCTGAAGCCGCCCGAGAAGCGGCCATCCATGATCCGGAACCTCCGCAACATGTTCCAGCGGGCGGGCCTCACCGAGCAGGAAGTCCGGACGCTCAGGGGCGTGGTCGCCGCGCTGACGCGACGCTATCCGAAGGGCGAGGGGCCGGCGGACTGACTTCCTCAGTTTGAACTCTGAGTAGCATTGACTACTCGTGTCGCAGATCGCACTATTAACATGATCGGCGAAAGCATAGGAGGGAAAATAATGGAAGTGAATGTAAAGAAGTTTGACGTTGCAATGCAGGTTAAAAATAAAGGTATCGAATTTGATGTGTATGATGGCGAGGAATTTCTTGGTGATTTCATAGTTTCCAAATCCGGAATTACCTGGTGTAAAGGCAAGACCAGTCGGGCCAAGGGCAAAAAAGTCTATTGGAAGAAGCTCATTAAGCTGTTGGAAGAGATTTGACACCTCCGGCCCCCCGGGCTACAACCCGCCTCGAACACGGGCCCCGCAAAAGCGGGGCCCGGTTTCATTAGATACGCACCCGTGGGAAAGGCGACGCTTGTAGCCGGTCCCTGTCGGCCTGAAAGGGCAAAGGAGGGCGCGTTTCCTTAACTTTTGACCCAAGGAAATCGCGATGACAAAGCGCCAGGAGTCCAAGTACAAAATCGACCGCCGGATGGGCGAAAACATCTGGGGTCGCCCGAAGAGCCCGGTCAACCGCCGCGAATATCTCCGACTTTGGCGTCCAGCTCCGCGCCAAGCAGAAGCTCAAGGGTTTCTACGGCAATATTTCCGAAAAGCAGTTCCGCGGCATCTACAAGGAAGCCGACCGCCTGAAGGGCGACACGGGCGAGATCCTGATCGGCCTGCTGGAGCGCCGTCTCGACGCGGTCGTCTATCGCGCCAAGTTCGTGCCGACCGTTTTTGCCGCCCGCCAGTTTGTCGGCCACGGTCATGTGCTGGTCAACGGCAAGCGCGTCAATGTGCCGAGCTATCGCGTTCGCGAGGGCGACGTGATCGAGGTTCGCGAGAAGTCGAAGCAGCTTGCGCTCGTTCTCGAAGCCGCGCAGAGCGCCGAACGCGATACGCCGGACTATCTCGAAGTCGATCACGACAAGATGGTTGCGAAGTTCGTGCGCACGCCCGCCTTCGCCGACGTGCCTTATGCGGCGCACATGGAACCGAACCTCGTCATCGAATTCTACTCGCGCAGCTAATCGCTGCGTATTTCGAGAATACAAAAGGTCCCGGAAATCCGGGGCCTTTTTTGTTTTTCATTTACCCTCAAGTTCGTCATGGCCCGGCCTGTCCGGGCCATCCACGTCTTTCGCCGCAAGAAAGAAAAAGACGTGGATGACCCGCCCTCCTTTAAAATCATATGGGCGGGTCATGACGGGATGGGTATGAGTGCGAGCTCTTACACCGCCTCTGTCTCGACACCCTTTTGCGCCAGGAAGTCGCGCAGTTCGCCCTGCTCGAACATCTCGCGGACGATGTCGCAGCCGCCGACGAACTCGCCCTTCACATAGAGCTGCGGGATGGTCGGCCAGTCGGAGAATTCCTTGATGCCCTGGCGGATGTCGTCATCCTCCAGCACGTTGATGCCCTTGAAGGGGACGCCGAGATAAGTCAGCACTTGCACCACGGCGTTCGAGAAGCCGCATTGCGGAAAAACGGGTGTGCCCTTCATGAAGAGCACGACATCGTCGCTGGACACTTCGTTCTTGATGCGGTCGAAGACCGGATTTTCGCTCATCTCTTCAACTCCTCTCGCCCTGGGGCGGGTCAATCCTGAGGCGCGCTCGTCTGCAGCGCCAATGCGTGAAGCTCGTTTCCCATGCCGCCCTTCAGTGCCGCATAGACCATCTGGTGCTGCTGCACGCGGGTCTTGCCCTTGAAGGAGGCTGAGACGACGTTCGCGGCGTAATGGTCGCCGTCGCCGGCAAGATCGCGGATATCCACCACGGCGTCGGGAATCGCTTCCTTGATGAGGTGTTCGATTTCCGATGCAGTCATGGCCATGCCGCGGTCTCCCGGAAGGTTAAAGTTCGGCGCCTGCCGCCATATAGGCGGGCAGCCAGCCTTCATGGGCGGCCTTCATCCCAGCCAATGATATGGGAACGCCGCCATCGACTGTCAATTCATGGCCACCGGTGGTGCCGAGCCGTGCCGCGGCCACGCCCGCCTGGCTTGCACGGGCGAGGAGGGCGGTGGCGTCCGCTTCCAGCAGCGTCACGAGGTAGCGCGCCTGGTCCTCGCCGAAGGCCCAGCAATGGAGCGGCAGGTCCGTTTGCGGCTTCAGGCTCGCCCCGATGCCGCCCGCCATCGCCATTTCGGCGGCGGCAACGAGAATGCCGCCGTCGGAGAGGTCGTGGACGGCGGTCAGGTTTCCGGCCCGGATTTCCTCGCGCACGAAGTCGCCATTGCGGCGCTCCAGGGCGAGGTCGACGGGCGGCGGCGCGCTCACGTCGTCGCGCCGGCCCGCAATGTCGCGCAGATAGATCGACTGGCCGAGATGACCCTTCGTCTCGCCGATGACAACGATGGCTTCGCCTTCCGCCTTGAAGGCGACGGTCGCGCGCTTTGTATAATCCGGCAGAAGGCCCACGCCGCCGATGGCGGGCGTCGGCAGGATGCCCTTGCCGTTCGTTTCGTTGTAGAGCGATACGTTGCCCGACACGACCGGGAAGTCGAGCGCGCGGCAGGCTTCGCCGATGCCCTCGATGCAGCCGACGAACTGGCCCATGATGTCGGGCTTCTCGGGGTTGCCGAAATTGAGATTGTCGGTGACCGCAAGCGGCTCCGCGCCGACGGCGGTCAGGTTCCGCCAGCATTCGGCGACCGCCTGCTTGCCGCCTTCCACCGGATCGGCCGCGCAATAACGCGGCGAGACGTCGAGCGAGAAGGCGAGGCCCTTCGGCCCGTTCTCGACGCGGATCACGGCGGCGTCGCCGCCCGGTCCGATCGCCGTATTGCCCTGGATCAGGTGGTCGTACTGTTCCCAGACCCAGCGGCGCGAGCACATGTCGGGAAGGGCGAGCATCCTGGTCAGCACCTCGCCAAGATCGTTCGGCGCTGGCGCATCGGCGGGCGCGAGCGGCTTCGGCTTCGCCGCCCTCACGAAGGGCCGGTCGTATTCCGGTGCCTGGTCGCCCAGCTCCTTGATCGGCAGGTCCGCCATCACATCCCCGTGCTGGCGCACGCGGAAGCGCAGATCGTCGGTCGTCCGGCCGATCACGGCGAAGTCGAGGCCCCATTTGACGAAGATCGCTTCGGCGTCCTCTTCGCGCGCCGGGTCCAGCACCATGAGCATGCGCTCCTGACTTTCCGACAGCATCATCTCGTAGGCCGTCATGCCTTCTTCGCGGCAGGGCACCTTGTCGAGATCGAGTTCGACGCCGAGGCCGCCCTTGGCGCCCATTTCGACGGCGGAGCAGGTGAGGCCCGCCGCGCCCATGTCCTGGATCGCGATGACGGCGCCGGATGCCATCAGTTCGAGGCAGGCTTCCAGCAGCAGCTTTTCGGAGAAGGGATCGCCGATCTGCACGGTCGGGCGCTTCTCCTCGGAGTTTTCTCCGAATTCGGCCGAGGCCATGGTCGCGCCGTGAATGCCGTCGCGGCCGGTCTTGGAGCCCAGATAGACGAGCGGCAGGCCCACGCCCTTCGCTTCGGAATAGAAAATCTTGTCGGCATCCGCGAGGCCCGCCGCGAAGGCGTTGACGAGGCAGTTGCCGTTGTAGCTCGGATCGAAATTCACCTCGCCGCCGATGGTCGGCACGCCGAAGGAGTTGCCGTAGCCGCCGACGCCGGCGACGACGCCGGAAACGATGTGGCGCGTGCGCGGATGGTCGGGCTCGCCGAAGCGCAGCGCGTTGAGCGCCGCCACGGGGCGCGCGCCCATGGTGAAGACGTCGCGCAGAATGCCGCCCACGCCCGTCGCCGCGCCTTCATGCGGTTCGATGTAGGAGGGGTGGTTGTGGCTCTCCATCTTGAAGATGATCGCCTGACCGTCGCCGATATCGACGACGCCCGCATTCTCGCCCGGTCCGCAGATGACGCGGGGGCCGGTGGTCGGCAGCGTCCTCAGCCACTTCTTCGAGGATTTGTAGGAACAGTGCTCGTTCCACATGGCCGAGAAGATGCCGAGCTCGGTCAGCGTCGGCTCGCGGCCGATCAGGTCGAGGATGCGCTGATATTCGTCGGGCTTGAGGCCATGTTCGGCGACAAGCTCCGGTGTGATCCTGACATCGTTCGGTATCACGCCACGGCCTCCAGAACGCTTTCGAAGAGTGCGCGTCCGTCGGTCGCGCCGTTCAGCGGTTCGATCATGTTTTCGGGATGCGGCATCATGCCGAAGACATTGCCGCGTTCATTGAGAATGCCGGCGATATCGTTCAGCGAGCCGTTCGGGTTGGTGCCTTCGGCGTAGCGCAGGCCAACGCGGCCTTCGCCTTCGAGGCGTTTCAGCGTTTCCGCGTCGGTGAAATAGTTGCCGTCGCCATGCGCGACCGGACAGCGCCAGACCTCGCCCTGCCTGTATTTCCGCGTGAAGTCCGTGCCGGCATTCGCCACTTCGAGCTTCACTTCCTTGCAGACGAATTTGAGGCCGGCATTGCGCATCAGCACGCCGGGCAGCAGCCCCGCCTCGCAGAGAATCTGGAAGCCGTTGCAGATGCCGAGCACACGCACGCCCCTGTCCGCCGCCTTCGCAATCGCGGGCATGATGCGCCCGCGCGCGGCGATGGCGCCGGTGCGCAGATAGTCGCCATAGGAAAAGCCGCCGCAGAGCACCACGAGATCGAGATCGGGCAGCTCCGTGTCGGCATGCCAGATGGCGGCCGGTTTGGTGCCGGTGATGGTTTCGAGAGCGCGAAGCATGTCGCGCTCGCGGTTCGAGCCGGGAAAGACGACGACGCCGGACTTCATGCTCACTGCTCGTCGATCTCCACCGCGTAGTTTTCGATCA
>PHEF01000107.1 GCA_002842875.1 Alphaproteobacteria bacterium HGW-Alphaproteobacteria-3
CGTCGTCATCGACGTCAGCCGCGCGCATATCTGGGATATTTCAAGCGTCGCCGCGCTCGACATGGCGGTGCTGAAGTTCCGGCGCGACGGCGCAACGGTCGAGATCGCCGGGCTCAACGAAGCGAGCGAAACCATCGTCGACAGGCTTGCCATTCACGACAAGCCGGGCGCGCTCGAAAAGCTGATGGGGCATTGAGGGAGGAATGAAAATGACGAAGAAAATCGTCGCGCTGGTGGACGGCTCGATCTATTCGCACAGCGTCTGCGAGAACGCCGCCTGGATCGCCGCGCGCACGGGCGCCAGCGTCGATCTGCTGCATGTGCTCGGGCGCCGCGAGGGAACGGACGCCGCCGACCTCAGCGGCAGCATCGCGCTCGGCGCGCGCAGTGCGCTTCTGGAAGAACTCACCCTGCTCGACGAGCAGCGGGCAAAGCTGCAGCAGCAGCGCGGCCGCGCCATTCTCGAAGATGCGAAAGCGGTGTTCGCGGAAGCGGGCGTCACCGATGTGACGACGCGGCTTCGCATCGGCGACATTCTGGAGACGGTGGCGGAAGCGGAAGCCGATGCCGGCATGCTGGTGATCGGCAAGCGCGGCGAGGCAGCGGATTTTGCGAAGCTCCATCTCGGTTCGAATATCGAGCGCATCGTGCGGGCAAGCCACAAGCCGGTGTTCATCGCGGCGCGCGGCTTTCGCGAGCCCCGCCGGCTTCTCATCGCCTTCGATGGCGGGCCGAGCAGCATGAAGGCGGCCGCCTACATTGCGGAGAACCCGCTTTTCACCGGGCTCGAATGCCATTTGCTCATGGCGGGCGAGAGCACGCCGGAGCGGCGGAGCAAGCTCGACGAGGCAGCGGCACTGTTCGCGTCCGCCGGGCGCGAGGCGAAAGCCTTTGTCGCGGCCACGGCGCCGGAAGCCGCCATCGCCGATCATGTCGAGGCGCAGGGGATCGATCTTCTCGCGATGGGCGCCTATGGCCATTCGCGCATCCGCAGCCTCATCATCGGCATGACGGGTCCGCATACATCTTTTTCGGCATCCGTCCCGCAAGATAGGCGAGGCGGCCCGCTTCCACGGCGAGTTTCATCGCGCGGGCCATCTTGATCGGGTCTTTGGCTTCGGCGATTGCCGTGTTCATCAGCACGCCGTCGCAGCCGAGTTCCATCGCGACGGCGGCGTCCGACGCCGTGCCGACGCCCGCATCGACGAGCACGGGCACTTTCGACTGTTCGACGATAAGGCGAATGTTGATCGGGTTCTGGATGCCGAGGCCCGAGCCGATGGGAGCAGCGAGCGGCATGATTGCGCAGCAGCCCATGTCTTCGAGCTTCTTCGCCATGATCGGGTCGTCGGTGCAATAGACCATGACCTCGAAGCCGTCCTTCAGCAGGGCTTCGGCCGCGCGCAGCGTTTCGATCATGTCGGGATAAAGCGTCTTTTGATCGCCCAGCACTTCGAGCTTCACGAGGTTCCAGCCGCCCGCTTCGCGCGCGAGGCGGAGCGTGCGCACCGCATCCTCCGCCGTGTAGCAGCCGGCTGTGTTCGGCAGGTAGATCACCTTCTTCGGGTCGATATAGTCGACGAGCATGGGCTCGTTCGGATTGGTGACGTTCACGCGGCGCATGGCGACGGTGACGATCTCCGCGCCCGCCGCTTCCACGGCGGCGGCGTTCTGCGCGAGGTCCTTGTATTTGCCCGTGCCGACGATGAGGCGCGACTTGAGCCTGCGGCCCGCGACGATGAATTCGTCCTCGCCCGCGGTTCCCGTATCTATGCGCGTAGCCGCTTCCGTCACTTCAACTTACTCCAGGTTGGGGGCTTAGCCGCCGCCGACAAAATTCACGATCTCGATGCGGTCGCCCTCGGCGAGCGCCACTTCGCCATAGGCCGAACGCGGCACGATTTCGAGATTGCGTTCGACCGCGATCTTCCGGGGCTGAAGGCCGAAGCTCTCGACAAGGCCGAGCACCGTCATCGGAGGCTCGACCTCGCGCATTTCGCCATTCACCGTGAGCTTCATGTCTTCCTTAACGCCTCCGCACTGGCCGGATAATGGGTGACGGGGGGCCTGAGTTCAAGGCGGGACGCGCGCTCCCCGCCCCTATCGTTGCGGCACCCTCAAACCCTTGGTCCGACAAGGCTTTTACTGGCCCGGCGAGTTGCGTATAAAAGAGACCGAGATTCGGGGGCGAAGAGCGGCTGCGGGGGGACCACATTTTCGCCCCTTTGCCGCCCGATACGTTCCCTTCCATAAAGCGTGTTCACGCATTCCGATACGAAAGCCCTCGACCCGATGGCCAAATCCAGCTCCAAAGCGGCGGCCCAAAAGGCAACGGCAAAGCCGGTGTTCGTGCTCAACGGGCCGAACCTGAACCTGCTCGGCCAGCGGGAGCCTGAAATCTACGGGTCGACGACGCTTGCCGATATCGAGGCCCAGGTGAAGGCGCGGGCCAAGACACTCGGCCTCAACGTCATCTGCCGCCAGTCGAACCATGAGGGCGAGCTGGTGGACTGGATCCACGAGGCGCGGGAGATGGCGTCCGGCGTCATTCTCAATGCCGGCGCCTATTCGCACACCTCCATCGCCATACACGACGCGCTGGCGACGCTCGACATTCCGGTGATCGAGGTGCACATCTCGAATGTCTACAAGCGCGAGAGCTTCCGCCACCATTCGACCATTTCATCCGTCGCCACAGGCGTCATCTGCGGCCTCGGCACGATCGGCTACGAGCTCGCGCTCCGTCGACCAGGAACTGATCCGGCAACTGGCCGCCCTCCTCACGGAGACGGACCTCAGCGAAATCGAGATCGAGACGGACGGGCTCAAGTTGCGCGTGGCGCGGCAGGTGGCGCAGGCGGTGACGCATATCGCGGCCCCGGCGGCACATGCACCTGCGGCGGCCGCCCCCGTGGCAGCCGAGGCTGCGGCCCATCCCGGCGCCGTCAGCTCGCCGATGGTCGGCACCGCCTATCTCTCGCCCGAGCCCGGCGCACCCGCTTTCGTGCCCGTGGGCCAGCAGGTCAGCGAAGGTCAGACCATCCTCATCATCGAAGCGATGAAGACGATGAACCACATTCCGGCGCCGCGTTCGGGCAAGCTCACCGCCGTTCTCGTCGATGACGGGCAGCCGGTCGAGTTCGGCGAACCGCTCTTCGTGATCGAGTAAGGGACGGACGGGGCCCGCATGTTCGAGAAGGTTCTCATTGCAAACCGCGGCGAAATCGCGCTGCGTATCCATCGCGCCTGCCGCGAGATGGGCATCAAGACAGTCGCGGTCCATTCGACCGCGGACGCGGACGCGATGCATGTCCGCCTCGCGAACGAAAGCGTGTGCATCGGTCCGGCGCCCGCGAGCGAAAGCTACCTGAATATTCCGGCGATCATCTCGGCGTGCGAAATCACGGGCGCGGATGCGGTGCATCCCGGCTACGGCTTCCTGTCGGAGAACGCGAAATTCGCCGACATTCTGGCCGCCCATGGCATCGCCTTCATCGGACCGAGCGGCGATCATATCCGCCTGATGGGCGACAAGATCCAGGCGAAGGTCACGGCAAGGAAGCTCGGCATTCCCTGCGTGCCGGGCTCCGACGGGGCGATCCGCACCGACGAGGAGGCCTACAAGGTCGCCGAGGAGACGGGCTATCCCGTGCTCGTGAAGGCGGCGGCGGGCGGCGGCGGGCGCGGCATGAAGGTTGCGCGTTCGAAGGGCGAGCTTTCCTCGGCGCTCTCGACGGCGCGGGCGGAGGCCAAGGCCGCATTCGGCGACGACTCGCTCTACATGGAAAAATATCTCGGCCAACCGCGCCATATCGAGGTGCAGGTGATTGCCGATTCACACGGCAATGTGGCCCATCTGGGCGAGCGCGACTGCTCGCTGCAACGGCGCCACCAGAAGGTGCTCGAGGAATGCCCCTCGCCCGCCCTCAACGCGCAGCAGCGCGACGAGATCGGCGGCATCGTATCGCGCGCGATCAAGGGGCTCGGCTATCTCGGCGTCGGCACGGTCGAGTTCCTCTTCGAGGAAGGACAGTTCTTCTTCATCGAGATGAACACGCGCCTGCAGGTGGAACATCCGATCACCGAAGCCGTCACCGGCATCGACCTCGTGCGCGAACAGATACGCATCGCCGCCGGGATGGAGATGAGCTTTCGGCAGGAAGACATCCAGTTCAGCGGCCACGCCATCGAATGCCGCATCAACGCGGAAGATCCCAAGACCTTCGCGCCCTCGCCCGGCACCATCAAGGATTTCCACACGCCGGGCGGCCTTGGCGTGCGCGTCGATAGCGCGGTCTATTCGGGCTACCGCATTCCGCCCTATTACGACAGCCTGATCGGCAAGCTCGTGGTGAGCGGGCGCAACCGCAACGAATGCCTGATGCGCCTTCGCCGGACGCTGCACGAATTCGTCATCGACGGGATCAAGACGACGATCCCGCTCTTCCAGGACCTCGTGAACGAACCGGATTTCATCAACGGTGAGTACCACATCCACTGGCTCGAGGACTTCCTGAAGAAGCAGTCGTAGCATCCTTGCTTCACTCCCGCCGCAAGGGAGGAGATGTTTTTTCGGGTAGCCTGGCGATCGGGGCAAGGCCGGCAACATGAGCGAGATTGACGCCGAGGTCCTGCTGCGCGCCTATGCCTATGGCGTGTTTCCGATGGCGGAATCGCGCGGCGATCCGGAACTCTACTGGATCGATCCGGAAGCGCGGGGGATCCTGCCACTCGACAAATTTCATATCCCCAAGAGGCTGAAGCGCACGATCCGGAACCACCCCTTCGAGGTGCGGGTCGATACGGCCTTTCGCGAGACGATGCTCGGCTGCGCGGAAGCGGCGCCGAACCGCGACGGCACATGGATCAACGACCGCATCGTCGGCCTGTATTGCGATCTCCATGCGGCGGGGCGTGCGCATTCGGTCGAGTGCTGGCAAGGGGAGCGGCTGATAGGCGGGCTCTACGGCGTATCGCTGGGGGCGGCGTTCTTCGGCGAGAGCATGTTCAGCCGTGCGACCGATGCGAGCAAGGTGGCACTTGTCTATCTCGTGGCGCGGCTCATCCGGGGCCGGTACCGGCTGCTCGACACGCAGTTCGTGACCTCGCATCTCGCGCAGTTCGGCGCGATCGAGATTTCGCGCGAAAACTACCGCGTGCGGCTCTTTAAGGCGACGTCGGAGGAAGCCGATTTCTATTCGCTGCCGCTCGACGCATCGCCGGACGAGGTTTTGCAGTCCGTCACCCAGACATCGTAGACGGGGTGTTCCAGCGCATTGAGGCCGGGGCTTTCGGCAAACATCCAGCCGGAGAAAACCGGCGCCGGGTGAACCTCGGCCGGCGCGGCGGGATCGGCCGCGGTCGCGCCTGTGCGCTCAAGCTGGCGGATCTCGACATAAGCGGCGGTGCGCGGCGTCTCCTCGGGCGGGTTCTTGTCGCAGGTGCGGACGAGAACCTGGAGCGCGCCAAAGGTCGCCGGTTCGTTCACCTTCGCCTCGAAACTTGTGACACGCGCGGTGATCTTGTCGAGGCCACTGAATACGGCGACGGGATATTTGCCGGCGGCCGCCGGGCCCGCACCCATGGCGAGAAGGGCGGCGCCCACAACCGGAGGAATGAGGAAACGCATCGGCGTTCTCCACATCGGGCTATTTGCCCTCCGAACCGCTATCCGTCGTCGAGAAGACGGCTTGCCCGATCAGGCTCATGAGATCGACCGAGCCTTGCGTGAACATGATCTCGCTGCCATCGGCAAGGAGTTCCTCGCTGCCGCCCGGCGTGACCGAAATATAGCTGCCGCCGAGAAGACCTTCGCTTGTGATCTTGGCGCTGCTGTCGTCCGGCAGTTTCACGCTGGGCGCGATGTCGAGGGTCACGACCGCCTGATAGGTCTCGGGGTCGAGCGACTGGCGGACGACCGTGCCGATCTTGATGCCGGAGAGGCGGACATCGGCGCCGGTCGCGAGACCGTCGACGGAGCTGAAGGCCGCGTCGACGCGGTAGCCGGCGGAACTCCGCATGCCCGACGTCGTGTAGCCGTAGAAGAGGAAGACGGCGGCAACGGCGACGACCAGAGTGCCGATCAGAGTTTCGACGAGATTGCTTTGCATGAACGTCCCCGGATGACCCTCGATTGAATGCTGTGCGGCGCCCGCTTACTCGGGGCGCCAGGCCTTGTAGTCGCCAGTTGCCTGCGGCCGCTGGCTGCCCTTGTGGAGGCTGCCCTCCGGACGCCAGGCCTGCGGCGTGCCCGTCAGGTTCGGCAGATGCGGCTTCTGCCATTCGCGGGGCTGGTAGCTCTCCGCATTGGGCGGCGTGTCCACCGTGTGATGAAGCCAGCCGTGCCATTCCGGCGGCACGCGGGAAGCCTCGGCCACGCCGTTGTAGATCACCCAGCGCCGCTGATAGCCGCCGATGGCCGCGCCGTCCCTGGATTCGTAGTACCGGTTGCCCTGCCCATCCTCGCCGACGAGGCGGCCCTTGCGCCATGTGTGGAAGCGGGTGCCCATGGTCTGGCCGTGCCACCAGATGAAGATTTCCGAAAACAAACCCATGGAGATATCCCGTTGAATGCGAGCGGCGCACTTCCATCATAGACGCGAATCCGGCGCCGCGGGGGCCGAAAGCGCGCAGAATATGACATTGGGGAGAGGCCCGGTCCAGCATTGAGGCAGGGTCCGGCGCCCCTATTCGAGGGCCCAGGTCATCTGTCCGGCGGTGCGCTTGCGGCGCAGCCCTTCGCGCTCGTGGATCGGCATGGGCTGACGGTAGATGCCGCCTGCCCGCTCGAACTCGCGTTCGTCGGCGAGGACCCACTGGATGCGATGGAGGAGGCTCGCCGGCGTCACCGGCTTCACGAGGAGATGCGTGGCGCCAATCTCGAATGCTTCCGACAGCAGGGCTCGAGACGCATGGCCCGTCAGGATGATGATCGGCGCGAAGCAGACGGGCTCGTTGCCCACGGTGCGGACGCGGGTGATGAATTCGCGGCCGTTCATCGGCTGCATTTCCCAGTCGGTGATGATGAGGTCGACATCGTGGAGTTGCAGCTCGACCAGGCCGTCCGTGCCGTCGCGTGCCTGAAGGATGTCGGTGATACCGAATGTGTGAAACATGGTCCGCAACAGCAACCTCATGCTGCTATTGTCCTCAACCATCAGGATTTTCAGCGATTTCAGCTCCTTGCCGAACGCCGTACTCACCTCGCCCACGCCGCTTCTCCACCTATTCTGGGTTTCGAGCCTTCGGCATTGGTACCAGAGAGCAGGTTTCCGCATTGTTAACTTCTCGATTCGGCGCCTTACCCCACCGCATCTCGTGGCAGAGATGCCTGTCCCACCTACATCTTGCGTCTTTGGCTTGACGCCCCCCGGCCATGGTCCCTAGGATTTGGTTTCCCTCAGGGGAGAGGCACGAGAAACAGCGGGCATCTGACAGAGACAATCGCCTGGCGACGAAAGCCCAATGGAGTCAAGCACTTAAAGCTGGACTCCCGACCGGCTCCGCGCGACGGCGAAGCACGCCCGGCGACACGTCCGGGCTGTCGGTACGGCTGCTTTTCACCTCCCCTCCCGAGGCACCAATTGCATACCGAAAGCCGGGGGCCAGATGCGTATCCAGCGTTGCTTCACCGTCGAGGGCCAGTCGCCTTACGAGGGGGTGCCCGCCGAGTGGAGCCAGGTCGCCTGCGACGTGCTGGCCCAGAAGTATTTCCGCAAGGCGGGCGTTGCCTCCGTGCTGAAGGCGGTGCCGGAAGAGGGCGTGCCCGACTTCCTGTGGCGGCACGAGCCCGACCGGGACGCGCTCCAGGCGCTCCGGACGGAAGACCGCTTCGGCCCCGAGCGCGACGCGCGGCAGGTGTTCGACCGGATGGCCGGCACCTGGACCTATTGGGGCTGGAAGGGCGGCTATTTCGACTCGGAAGCCGATGCCCGCGCCTTCTTCGACGAGCAGCGTTTCATGCTGGCGGCGCAGATCGCGGCGCCCAATTCCCCGCAATGGTTCAACACCGGGCTCCACTGGGCCTATGGCATCGACGGCCCGGCGCAGGGCCACTGGCGCACCGACCCGGCAACCGGCGAAACGGCGCGCACCTCGACGGCCTATGAATACCCGCAGCCCCATGCCTGCTTCATCCAGAGCGTGAACGACGATCTCGTCAACGAGAACGGCATCATGGACCTCTGGGTGCGCGAGGCGCGGCTGTTCAAATATGGCTCGGGCACCGGCTCCAATTTCTCCGACCTGCGCGGCGAAGACGAGAAGCTGTCGGGCGGCGGCAAGTCCTCCGGCCTCATGAGTTTCCTCAAGATCGGCGACCGCGCGGCGGGCGCCATCAAGTCCGGCGGCACGACGCGGCGGGCCGCGAAAATGGTGATCGTCGATATCGACCATCCCGACATCGAGGCCTTCATCAACTGGAAGGTGCTGGAAGAGCAGAAGGTGGCGGCGCTCGTCACCGGCTCGAAGATCAACCAGAAACACCTCAACGCCATCATGCGCGCCTGCGTGAACTGCGAAGGCGCGGACGGCGATTGCTTCGATCCGAAGAAGAACCCGGCGCTGAAGCGCGAAGTGCTGGCGGCGCGCAAGGCGCATGTGCCGGAAAACTACGTCCAGCGCGTGATCCAGTTCGCGAAGCAGGGCTATACGGAAATCGACTTCCGCGTCTACGACACGGACTGGGACTCGGAAGCCTATCTCACCGTGTCGGGCCAGAACTCGAACAACACCGTGCGCGTGACGGACGATTTCCTGCGCGCGGTCGAACAGGACGAGGACTGGTCGCTCAGGAGCCGGCTGACCGGCGAGACGACGAAGCAGTTGCCCGCGCGCGAGCTCTGGGACCAGGTCGGCCATGCCGCATGGGCGAGTGCCGATCCCGGCATCCAGTATCACACGACGATCAACGATTGGCACACCTGCCCGGCCTCGGGGCCGATCCGCGCCAGCAATCCGTGCTCGGAATACATGTTCCTCGACGACACGGCCTGCAATCTCGCCTCGCTCAACCTGCTGCAGTTCCGCGAGACGAATGGTCGCTTCGATGTCGAGGCGTTCGAGCACGCGGTGAAGCTCTGGACCATCGTGCTCGAAATCTCGGTGCTGATGGCGCAGTTCCCCAGCCGCGAGATCGCGGAGCGCAGCTATCGCTTCCGCACGCTCGGTCTCGGCTTCGCGAATATCGGCGGGCTGCTGATGTCCTGCGGCCTTGGCTATGACTCGCGCGAGGCGCGCGCCCTTGCCGGCGCGATCAGCGCCGTCATGACGGGCGTTTCCTATGCGACCTCGGCGCAGATGGCGAAGGAGCTCGGCGCCTTCCCCGGCTTTGAAGAAAACCGCGAGCACATGCTCCGCGTGATGCGCAACCATGCGCGCGCCGCGCATGGGCTCAATGGCGGCTATGAAGAGGTGAGCGTCTATCCCGTGCCGCTCGACGCAGCCTCCTGCCCGCAGGCCGATCTCGTCGACCATGCCCGCGCCTCGTGGGACCTCGCCGTCGCGATGGGCGAGCGTTACGGTTATCGCAATGCGCAGTCGACCGTCATCGCGCCGACGGGCACCATCGGCCTCGTGATGGATTGCGACACGACGGGCATCGAGCCCGACTTCGCGCTGGTGAAGTTCAAGAAGCTGGCGGGCGGCGGCTACTTCAAGATCATCAACCGCGCGGTGCCACAGGCGCTGCGCACGCTCGGCTACGCCGATGCCGCCATCGAGACGATCGTGAACTATGCCGTCGGCCATGGCACGCTTGCCAATGCGCCGGGCGTGAACCACGAGCGGCTGGCGGAACGCGGTTTCACGCCGGAGAAGATCGCCGCCGTCGAAAAGGCGCTGGCGACCGCCTTCGACATCCGCTTCGCCTTCAACAAGTGGCAGATCGGCGAGGAATTCTGCACCGGCGCGCTCGGTCTCGACGCCGATGCCATGGACGATCTCGATTTCGACATGCTGGCGGCGCTCGGCTTCACACGCCAGGAAATCGACGCGGCGAACCTTCATGTCTGCGGCGCGATGACGCTGGAAGGTGCACCGGGCCTCAAGGACGAGCACCTGCCCGTCTTCGACTGCGCGAACCCCTGCGGGCGCATCGGCAAGCGCTATCTCTCGGTCGAGAGCCATATCCGCATGATGGCGGCGGCACAGCCCTTCATCTCGGGCGCGATCTCCAAGACGATCAACATGCCCAACAGCGCGAGCGTCGAGCATTGCAAGGAGAGCTACATGCTTTCCTGGAAGCTCGGCCTCAAGGCGAATGCGCTCTATCGCGACGGTTCGAAACTGTCGCAGCCGCTGAACTCGCAACTGCTCGACGACGACATCGAGGAGGACGAGGACGAGAGCGTTGTCGAAACGCTGTTGGCGCAGCCCGCGCAGGAACGCGCCCGCGTCGTTGCGCAGCGTGCGGCGATGGAGCTGGCCGAGCGCGTGGTCGCGTCGGAAAAGACGCGCGACCGCCTGCCCGACCGGCGCAAGGGCTATACGCAGAAGGCGCTTGTCGGCGGCCACAAGGTCTATCTGCGCACCGGCGAATATGACGACGGCAAGATCGGCGAAATCTTCATCGACATGCACAAGGAAGGTGCGGCCTTCCGCTCGCTGATGAACAACTTCGCCATCGCCGTGTCGCTCGGCCTGCAATATGGCGTGCCGCTGGAGGAATATGTGGAGGCCTTCACCTTCACGCGCTTCGAACCGGCGGGCCTCGTGCAGGGCAATGACCGGATCAAGAACGCGACCTCGATCCTCGACTATGTGTTCCGCGAACTTGCCGTTTCCTATCTCGACCGCTCAGACCTCGGCCATGTCGATCCGAAGGAGTTTGCCTTCGATGCGATGGGCGGCGGCGCCGACGAAGGCAAGGCGCCTGCCCTTCCCGCCTCTGCCGTGGTGAGCCCCGGCTACACGCGCAACGCGCAGATGGGCAACCTCTATCTCGTGCGCGGCGGCGCGGCGGCGGAAGCGCGCGCAGGCAAACAGGCGGGCAGCGCCGAAGCGGTTGCCGCGCCCGCGGTTCGCGAACAAACGGTGAAGGCGGAAGTGATGGCGGCCGGCGCGCTGATGCGCTCAGGCAATGCCGAGATCATGAGCGCCATTGCCGTTGGCGCCGTTTCGTCCGGGGGCGGATCGTCTTCGGGCGGCATGTCGCGCGTCGTCGAGGCGCGCATGAAGGGCTATGAAGGCGAAGCCTGCGGCGAATGCGGCGCGGGTGTAGCTGATGGGGGCTATTCCGTGAACCCATCGGGTTCGCCCCCTTTATAACCGTCAAATCCGGCTCCCGTAGTTTAGTGGGAAATCCACCCCAAGCCTTAACCAAATACGTCATGGCCCGGCTTGTCCGGGCCATCCACGTCTTGGCCGCACATAATGGTCGAAAAGGAAGTCGTGGATGACCCGAGTAAATCGGGTCATGACGATTGAGGGGATGGCCGGAGTTGCATTCCCCGTCAATAATTCAGCGTCTCATAGAGATCATCCCAATCGGGATTCATTTCGTGAATGAGCCGCACCTTCCAGGCGCGCGGCCACTTCTTGATCCGGGTTTCCCGGGCAATCGCACTCTCGATTTCTTCATGGCGCTCCATGAAGACCAGCCGCTTCAAACCGTAGTGTTTGCTGAATCCGGGATAGGTCCCCGCATGGTGTTCCGAGGCGCGCCGGCGAATGTCTGACGTGACGCCGACATAAAGCGTACCGTCCCGCTTGTTGGTAACAATATAGACCCAGCCACCTTTCATTTGCCGATGATGCTTGGAGCAGCAAGGAAAAGAAAGACGTGGATGGCCCGCATAAAGCGGGCCATGACGGTTTTGGGGTTGTGGAATACGCCACTCCGCTGCAGTTATCGCCTGTCCAAACAGCCATGTATCTGCCCGGGAACAGCGCGGCTGAGTTATGTCGCAATCCGGTCAAAATCCAGGCTTAGTGAATCCGGGGCTTTCAGGATTTGAGGCAACCAGCCATTCGAAAGGCAGACCGATGAAAAGAACCGGAGCTTTCCTTGCGGCGCTTGCGATGAGTGCGCTTGGCGCCGCGCCCGCCTTCGCCGCCAATGTCTACGAGACGCTGAAGAGCAATCCGCAATTTTCGACGCTGACGAAGATCATCGAGGCGAACGATCTCAAGTTCCGCTACACGGAGGGGAGCATCACCGTTTTTGCGCCGACGGACGAGGCGCTGGCAAACCAGCCCGGCGGCGTGGACGACATGCTTTCCGGCGACAATCCGAGCAACAAGGAAAATGCGCGCGCGTTGCTGCTCTACAGCATCGTCTCCGGCCGCATGACGCCCGCGCAACTCGACGGCAAGGTGACGGAAGCAACGACCCTGCAGCGCGGCAAGGTGAAGATCGACGGCACGCAGACGCCCATCCACTACGGACATTCGCAATTCGGCGCGAATGTCTCGGGCGATGCCATCGAAGCCTCGAACGGCATCGTCATTCCGGTCGACGCGCTGCCGATCCCCGTCTTCGAGGAGGAGACACCGAAGGTGCCCGCAGCCCAGTAAGGGCTCGCGTCAGACGTTGTAGCTCCCGGAGAGCTGCTGCTTGATCTCGCGCGGGGTGAGCTGGGTGTAGTCCTTGTTCACCTCGCCAAGCAGCTTCGCCTTCGTTTCGGCGGAGAGATGCGGGCGCAGGTTGCCGAGCATGGCGGGCGGCGCGACGAGGATCAGATTGTCGAAAGCGCCGTTTCGCGCCTTCTCCTTCAGCACCTCCGCAACCTCGCGTGCAAAATCGCGCTTCGCCTGTTCGTGCCAGTCGGCCGGCGGCTCATAGGCCGAGCGGCGGGTGCCGGTGCTCTCGAAGGTGCGGCCGGGCTTGTCCGTGCCCTGTTCGCAAACGCCGCCATCGGTCACGACGATCCAGATACACTTCGGTTGCATGGACACCTCCGCTGGCCTGCCCCCAAAGACATAGTGGCGGAAGCGGCGGCGGCAAGATAGCCCCGCGGGAAGGCTGCGCCGAAAGGTCTCAGCCTTCCTTCTTCTTTTCGAGCGGCGGAACGACGCGGATGTGGAGTTCCTTGAGCTGTTTCGGCTCGACCTCGGAAGGCGCCTGCATGAGCAAGTCCTGCGCCTGCTGGTTCATCGGGAACATGGTCACTTCGCGCAGGTTCTCGACGCCCGCGAGCAGCATCACCATGCGGTCGATGCCGGGTGCGAGGCCGCCATGGGGTGGCGCGCCGTATTTGAAGGCGTTCAGCATGCCGCCGAACTTCGTCTCGACGACCGACTTGTCATAGCCCGAGATCTCGAAGGCCTTGTACATGACGTCCGGCTTGTGGTTCCGCACGGCGCCGGAGGACAGTTCCACGCCATTGCAGACGATGTCGTACTGGAAGGCCGTGATGCCGAGAATTTCGTCGGCGTCGTCCTTGTCGAGCGCGAGAAACCTGTCCAGCGGATAGTTCGGCATGGAGAAGGGATTGTGCGAGAAGTCGATCTTCTTCTCGTCCTCGTTCCACTCATACATCGGGAAATCGACGATCCAGCAGAACCTGAACACGCCCTCTTCCACGAGGCCGAGTTCGGTGCCGACGCGGGTGCGCGCCTGACCGGCAAAGCTTGCGAACTTTCCGGGCTGACCGGCCACGAAGAAAACGGCGTCGCCCTCTTTCAGTCCAAGCTGGGTGCGGATCGCTTCGGTGCGTTCCGGGCCGATATTCTTGGCGACAGGCCCCGCGCCCTCAAGCGCGCCGCCCTCTTCGCGGAAGAAGATATAGCCGAGACCCGGCTGGCCCTCGCCCTGCGCCCAGGAATTCATGCGGTCGCAGAAGGCGCGGTTGCCGCCGCCCGGCGCCGGGATCGCCCAGACCTCGACCTTCGAGTCCTTTTCGATCATGCCGGCAAAGACCTTGAAGCCGGAACCGCGGAACTGTTCCGTCACGTTCTGCATCTCGATCGGGTTGCGCAGGTCAGGCTTGTCGGAGCCGTATTTGCGCATCGCTTCGGCATAGGGAATGCGCGTGAAAGGATAAGGCGAGACCTTGCGTTCGTCCGCGAACTCCTCGAACAGGCCGTGCAGCACGGGTTCGATGGCGGCGAAGACATCGTCCTGCGTGACGAAGCTCATCTCGACATCGAGCTGGTAGAACTCGCCGGGGCTGCGGTCGGCGCGCGCGTCCTCGTCGCGGAAGCAAGGCGCAATCTGGAAGTAGCGGTCGAAGCCCGCCACCATGATGAGCTGCTTGAACTGCTGCGGCGCCTGCGGCAGCGCATAGAACTTGCCGGGGTGCATGCGAGACGGCACGAGGAAGTCGCGGGCGCCTTCCGGGGAGGACGCGGTGAGGATCGGCGTCTGGAATTCGTTGAAGCCCGCATCGGTCATCCGCCTGCGGACAGAGGCGATGATCTTCGAGCGGAGCAGGATATTCCGGTGCAGCGTCTCGCGGCGAAGGTCGAGGAAACGGTAGCTGAGGCGGATGTCTTCGGGATAGTCCGGCTCGCCGAAGACCGGCAGCGGCAGATCCTGCGCCTCGGACAGCACCTCGAGCGAGGAGACCGCGATCTCGATTTCGCCCGTGGGCAGGTTCGGATTGACCGTCTCCGCCGAGCGCGCGACGACCTTGCCCTCGATGCCCACGACGAATTCGGAGCGGACCTTTTCCGCAAGGCCGAATGCCTCCGCCCGGTCCGGGTCGAAGACGAGCTGGGTCAGCCCGTAATTGTCGCGCAGGTCGATGAAAAGGAGGCCGCCATGGTCGCGCTTGCGGTGGACCCAGCCGGCGAGACGGACCGTCTCGCCCACATGCGACTTGCGAAGCTCGCCACAGGTGTGGCTGCGGAAACTGCTCATTATTCTAAGGCCTTGGGATTCCTGAACGAATCGGCGGAAGATAACCGACGGTATACCTCC
>PHEF01000108.1 GCA_002842875.1 Alphaproteobacteria bacterium HGW-Alphaproteobacteria-3
AGATCGAACCGCAATAACAGGGGCAACATCGAACAAAACATCGGCCCTCATACCCGGCAACCTCCAATGCGACGGTTTCGCAGAGGAATCCCGAGGGGAAGAGAGGTTTGTTCCGCTACCCCACTCTGACGCCAAGATCGCCGCCGGAAAATTCCAGACAAGACCCAGACAAGACAATGCCCGCCGCCTACCCTCCCCTCGGGGCTGGGGCCTGGAAACGAAGGATGAGACAGCCTGGAGGGGCTGTGGCAGGTTGCAGCGCATGAGCCGAGCAAAGACAGAGAATGGCCGCTGGGACTTCTGGATCGACCGGGGCGGCACCTTTACCGACGTGATCGGCAAGGCGCCGGACGGGAGCCTGCAGGCGCTGAAGCTTCTCTCCGAGAATCCGGAGCATTACGAGAATGCGGCGCTGCAAGGCATCCGCGACCTGCTCGGCGTGGCGGCGGGCGAGCCGCTGCCCGCGGGCCGCATCGGCGCGGTGAAGATGGGCACGACCGTTGCGACCAATGCCCTGCTGGAGCGCAAGGGCGACCGCACGCTCCTCCTCACGACGCGCGGCTTTCGCGATGCGCTCGCCATCGGCTATCAGGCAAGACCGCATCTCTTCCGCCTCAAGATCGAAAAACCCGAACAGCTTTATGAGCGCGTGACGGAGGTGAGCGAACGCGTGACGGCGGAAGGCGAGGTTCTGACGCCGCTCGACCGCGAGGAAACCGGGCGCGCGCTTCAAGACGCTTTCAATGCCGGCATCCGCTCCGTCGCCATCTCTTTCCTGCATGGCTACCGCCATCCCGCGCATGAGGATGAGGCGGGCGAGATCGCGCGAGAGCTGGGCTTCACACAGATATCGCTCGGGCACCGCGTGAGCCCGCTCATCAAATTCGTCTCGCGCGGCGACACGACGGTGGTCGACGCTTATCTCTCGCCGCTGCTGCGCCGCTATGTGGACCGCATCGCGGGCGCCATCGGAACGGGGGATGCCGGGACGCGGCTTTTCTTCATGCAGTCTTCCGGCGGATTGACGGATGCCGCCTTCTTTCAGGGGAAGGACGCGATCCTCTCAGGCCCGGCAGGCGGCATTGTCGGCGCGGCGGCGACGGCGACACAGGCGGGGTTCGCGCGCGTCATCGGCTTCGACATGGGCGGCACCTCGACGGACGTGTCGCATTACGACGGCGAATACGAGCGGAGCTTCGAAACCGAGATTGCGGGCGTGCGCATGCGCGTCCCCATGATGCGCATTCACACCGTTGCCGCGGGCGGCGGCTCGGTCCTTCACTACAGGGACGGACGCTTCCAGGTGGGTCCGGATTCGGCGGGCGCCAATCCCGGCCCCGCCTCCTACCGGCGCGGCGGACCGCTGACCGTTACCGACGCCAATGTCATGCTGGGAAAGCTCCAGCCCGACCTCTTTCCCGCCGTCTTCGGCCCCGGACAGAACGAAAGCCTCGACCGCGAAACCGTGCGCCGCCGGTTCGCGGAGCTCGCGAAAAACGTCGGCGACGGGAGGACGCCCGAAGAGATCGCCGAAGGATTCCTGCGCGTCGCCATCGAAAACATGGCGAACGCGATCAAGAAAATTTCCGTCGAACGCGGGCACGACGTCACCTCCTATGCGCTGTCCTGCTTCGGCGGCGCGGGCGGCCAGCATGCCTGCCTCGTTGCCGACGCGCTCGGCATGAAGACCGTTCACATCCATCCGTTCTCCGGCCTGCTCTCGGCCTATGGCATGGGCCTTGCGCGGATATCCGCCTCGCGGGCGCGGGCTGTGACGAAGGCGCTCGAAGAGAAACGCCGGGACGAAATCGGCGAAGCCATTGCGGCGCTCGCAAGCGAAGCGACGAAGGAACTGGAGGCGCAAGGCATCGCGGCATCGGACGTGACCATCACGCCCCTGCTCCATTTGCGCTACGAGGGCAGCGACACCTCGCTGCAGATCCCCTTCGCGGCGCAGGACATCGGCGAAGCCGCGGCGACATTCGAGGCGGCGCACCGCGCGCAATTCGGCTTCAGCTTCGACGGCAAGACCATCATCGTCGAGGCCGTCGAAGTTTCCGCCGAAGAGCGCGGCGCGCGGTCCCGCCAGACTGCCGCGCAGGAACCGGCGGCAGGCGACCCGGCGCCAGCGGACCGCCGCCGCATCCATATGGGAGGCAGATGGACCGAGGCCGCCATCTTCCGGCGCGAAGCACTGAAGCCCGGCCACAGGGCTGCCGGGCCCGCGCTCGTCATCGAGCCGAACCAGACGATCGTCGTGGAGCCCGGATGGGAAGCGGAAGTGACGCTTGCCGACGACATTATTCTGCGCCGCGTCGTGCCGCTGCCCAAGCGCAGCGTCATCGGCACGGACGCAGACCCGGTGATGCTCGAAATCTTCAACAATCGTTTCATGTCCATCGCCGAACAGATGGGCGGCACGCTGCAGAACACCGCCTCGTCGGTGAATATCAAGGAACGGCTCGACTTCTCCTGCGCCGTTTTCGACCCCGCCGGCGGGCTCGTCTCGAACGCGCCGCATATGCCGGTGCATCTGGGCTCCATGGGCGCGAGCGTGCGCGCCGTGATCGAGCAGAACGAGGGAATGGGCCCGGGCGATGTCTATGTGCTGAACGCGCCCTATAATGGCGGCACGCATCTGCCCGACGTGACGGTGGTGGCGCCGGTCTACGATGCGGAAGGAGAGACGCGCCTCTTCTATGTCGCCGCGCGCGGACACCACGCCGATATCGGCGGCATCTCGCCCGGCTCCATGCCGGCGCATTCGCTGAGCGTCGAGGAGGAAGGCATCCTCATCGACAATTTCCGCATCGTCGCGGAGGGCCGCTTCCGCGAAGCGGAGATGCGCACCATGCTGACCGGCGGCAAATTTCCCGCGCGCAATCCGGACCAGAACATCGCCGATCTGCGCGCGCAGGTTGCCGCCTGCCGCCGAGGCGCGGAGGAACTGCGCAAGATGGTCGGCGAATTCGGTCTCGATGCCGTCATCGCCTATATGCGGCATGTGCAGGACAATGCGGAAGAAAACGTCCGCCGCGCGATCGGCCGGCTCAAAGACGCGGCCTTCGTGCAGAAGATGGATGACGGCTCGGCGATCCGTGTCGCGGTGAGCATCGACCGCAAGGCGCGAACGGCGAAGATCGATTTCACCGGCACGAGCGCGGAACTTGCCAGCAACCTCAATGCGCCCTCCGCCGTCGCGCGCGCGGCCGTGCTTTATGTATTCCGCTGCATGGTGGACGACGATATTCCGCTGAACGAAGGCTGCCTCAGGCCCATCGAGATCGCCATTCCCGAGGGCTCCATGCTTTCCCCGCGCTATCCGGCGGCCGTCGTCGGCGGCAATGTGGAGACGAGCCAGGCGGTGACGGATGCGCTGTTCAGCGCCTTCGGCGCGATGGCCTCGGCGCAGGGCACGATGAACAACCTGACCTTCGGCAACGATCGCTACCAGTATTACGAGACGATCGCGGGCGGCGCGGGCGCGGGACCAAGCTTCGACGGCGCCGACGCCGTGCAGACGCATATGACGAATTCGCGCCTCACCGATCCGGAAGTGCTCGAATGGCGCTTTCCCGTTTTGTTGGAGGAATTTTCCATCCGCAAGGGTTCGGGCGGCAAAGGAAAACATAGAGGCGGCGACGGCGCGGTGCGCGCGATCCGCTTCCGCGAACCCATGCACCTCTCCATTCTTTCGACGCATCGCATCGTCGCGCCTTCGGGCCTTGCGGGCGGAAGCGATGGCGCGCTCGGGCGGAACGAGATCCGCCGCGCCGATGGCGCTGTCGAACCGCTTGCCGGTTCCGCAACGGCGGAACTCGGCGCGGGCGACACCGTGATCGTCATGACGCCGGGCGGCGGCGGCTACGGAAAGCCCTGAGCCGCTGAACCACAGCGACGAAGCGGAAAATGCACAATCGCCGCATTTCCGCCTCAACGGCGGCACGTACGCAACGATTCGAAGACACTGACAAAAATTCATTCACAACCGATTCAGGGGGCCGATTCAAAGGCTTGCGGCGCGATCTTGAAATGCCCTCAAACCCGTGCCGCGGCACGGCCACGATTCCGCTTGCGAAACAGCGCCATTCGGCCGGAGAGTCCTCTTCCACCCAGGATAAGGGAGGCCGGAATGCTTGCGATGAAGATTGGGTACCTGGCGACCGGACTGGCATTTATCTTTGTTGGCGCCATCACGATGGGTGTGTTCTGACCGGACACGCCGCCCCCTCGAAGGGCAGACAACATTCAGCAAATTCCAGAGGGCGCATGACAAACATGCGCCCTCTTCGTTTTTCAATCCGGAAGAAATCAGGCCGCTTCCTCTTCAGGCTCGGCGCCCGGCGTGTAGTTGAGGATCGGCGCCAGCCAGCGCTCCATCACCTTCAGGTCCATGCCCTTGCGCTTTGCATACTCGACCACCTGATCGCGCTCAATCTTGCCGACGCCGAAATATTCCGACTGCGGATGGCTGAAATAGAGGCCGCTCACCGAAGCGCCAGGCCACATGGCATAGCTCTCGGTCAGCTTCACGCCGATCTTCTCTTCGGCATCGAGCAGCTTGAAGAGCGCCACTTTCTCGGTGTGATCGGGCTGCGCCGGATAGCCCGGCGCCGGGCGGATGCCCTGATACTTTTCCTCGATCAGCGCCTGGTTGCTGAGGTTCTCGTCCGCGGCATAGGCCCAGAATTCCTTGCGCACACGCTCATGCATGTGCTCGGCGAAGGCTTCCGCCAGACGGTCGGCAAGCGCCTGCGAGAGAATGGCGCGATAGTCGTCGTGCTTTTCCCGGAATCCCCTGGCGATGTCGTCCTCGCCGAAGCCGGCACTGACGCAGAAACCGCCGATATAGTCGGCAACGCCGCTCTCCTTCGGCGCAACGAAATCCGACAGCGCGAAATTCGCGCGCTCCGACGAACGCTTCATCTGCTGACGCAGCGTGTGGAACACTTCGAGCCGCTCCTTCCGCTCGTCATCCGCATAGAGCTCGATGTCGTCCACATCGATCTCGTTCGCTGGCCAGAAACCGATGACGGCGCGCGCCTTCAGCCATTTCTCCTCGACCATC
>PHEF01000109.1 GCA_002842875.1 Alphaproteobacteria bacterium HGW-Alphaproteobacteria-3
GACGCATCCTCGTCACCGCAAACGCAATCCTCAGAGACCGAACCGCCTTCCAGCCCTGACACATCAACACAGTTGCCGGGAATAAATCCCGGGATGACATTCTTTGTTGGCCGAGCGGCATGAGGACATCTCGACCGCTCCACGGCCTCTTCCTCCCCACCCCCCAGACTTGAATCGCTCCAAACTTGCGGTCCGTTTGCCGCACTTCTTTGTTACTTTCTGAACCGACATTGGCGCTTGTCAGGCTCCGCTCCCGCTCCTACATCTTGGCGCATATGAGGACCGACCGGGGGGCAGGGGCTGCCGGCCCGCAACGAAAAGGTCCGTTCAGGAAAAGGGGCTCGCATGAGCATTCTCGTTGCCGGGCCCGAGCCCATCACCGACCGCCGCGATCTGGTGGCTGCACTCGAACGCGGAAACAAGCCGAAGAGCGAATGGCGCATCGGCACCGAGCACGAGAAGTTTCCCTTCTGCACGAGCAATCTGACCCCTATCCCCTATGGCGGCGAGCACGGCATCCGCGCGATGCTGCAGGGCCTGACGCGCTTTGGCTGGCAGCCGATCTATGAGGGCGAAGACATCATCGGCCTCGAAAGCGAGGGCGCGGGCAATATTTCGCTCGAGCCCGGCGGGCAGTTCGAGCTTTCGGGCGCGGCGCTCGAAACGCTGCACCAGACCTGCGCGGAGCTTCACGACCACCTGGCGCAGGTGAAGGAAGTGGGCAGCGAACACGGCATCGGCTTTCTGGGGCTCGGCTTCACGCCGAACTGGCGCCGCGACGAAATTCCCGTCATGCCCAAGGGCCGCTACAAGATCATGACGGAATACATGAAGAAGGTCGGGACCATGGGTAGCCGACATGGTGAAGAAGCTGCGCGTGGGCATCGCGCTGCAGCCCGTTGCGACCGCGATCTTCGCCAATTCTCCGTTCACGGAGGGAAAGCCGAACGGCTATCTCTCCTATCGCAGCCATGTCTGGACCGACACGGACAACCAGCGCGCCGGCATGGTGCCCTTCGTCTTCGAGGAGGGCTTCGGTTTCGAGCGCTATGTGGACTACGCGCTCGATGTGCCGATGTATTTCGTCTATCGCGACGGGAAATATATCGATGCGTCGGGCCAGAGCTTCCGCGACTTCCTCGAAGGCAGGCTTCCCGCGCTGCCGGGCGAAGTGCCGACGCAGGGCGACTGGAACAACCATCTGACGACGCTTTTCCCGGAAGCGCGCATCAAGAACTACATGGAAATGCGCGGCGCCGATGGCGGCCCCTGGGCGCGCATCTGCGCGCTGCCGGCTTTCTGGGTGGGTCTCATGTACGACCAGTCGTCGCTCGACGCGGCCTGGGACATCGTGAAGGACTGGACGGCGGAAGAGCGCCAGGCCTTGCGCGACGGCGTGGCGAAACACGGGCTCCACACGCCGTTCCGCGGCGGCACGCTGCTCGATGTCGCGCGCCGGGTTGTCGCGCTGTCGCGGGCGGGGCTCGATGCGCGCGCGCAGGGCGACGGCGCCGGCGCGACGGAGGCGATCCATCTGCGCACGGTGGAAGAGATCGTCGAGAAGGGCCAGTCTCCGGCCGAGGAACTGCTGGCGCTTTATCACGGACGCTGGGGCGGCTCGGTCGAACCGGTGTTCAAGGAGTTTGCGTTCTAGGGGCCTTTTGTCTCTTTAATCTCCCCGCAAGGGGGAGGTGGCTTCAGCGTATCGGTGATCTATCGTCTGAGGGGGGCATCCATGTTCAGTCACGTCGCCATCGGTTCGAGCGACCCGGAAGGCAACAAGCTGCAGGCCGTCTGCCACAGCTCGCAGCGGTAAATCCTTGACTTCAGGCCGTTATATCCTTACTTTTTGTGCATAAAGTAAGGAAACCTCGATGGGCTACAACGCCAAGGTCACATCCAAGGGGCAAATCACCCTGCCCGCCGAAATGCGCCGCTCCCTCAATCTGCGGGAGGGCGACCGGATCACTTTCGCCAAGGGCGAGGACGGACGCTTCTATGTGGAAGCGAAGACGGATTCGCTCGGCGCCCTCAGGGGCATTGTGAAGGCCGCAAAGGTCAAGCCCGGCGACATCGAGAGCTGGATCGAAGAGGCTCGCGGCCGAGGCGCCGGGCGTCTTGGTGCACGCAAGGCGGCGCGGAAATCGCGGTGATCGGTCTCGACACCAACATCCTTCTGCGCTGGCTTCTTGACGACTCCATCGTTGCCGATGACGCCCCTGCGCAAACCGAACTCGTTTCCCGTACCATTCTGGAAAGTGGCGAGACGTTTTTCGTCAACGATATTGTGCTGGCGGAAACGATCTGGGTACTGCGCAACAAGGTCGGGCAGAGCAGAAAGGTCGTCGAGGAAATCGTCAACCGGCTGCTTTGCAGCGTCAATGTCGAAACGGCCAATCCGGCTGTCGTTCGCCGGGCGCTCGATGCTTTCGTGAAGGGCAAGGCGGATTTCGCGGACTACCTTATCGCCGAACTGAACGTCGAGGCCGGATGTTCGACCACGCTGACCTTCGACGGCAAGGCGTCGCTGCACCCTTCATTCTCGCGGCTCGGGAAATAGATGAGGCGCATTCTTCTCATCGGCAGTCCGGGGTCGGGCAAGTCGACGCTTGCGCGTGCGCTCGGGCGGCGCTTCAACAGCGGAATTTGAGGGCCCTCACGCAGCCCGTGCTTACGCCGCCTTCGCCGTGCCGCCGACGGTCAAGCCCTTCACCAGCAGCGTCGGCTGGCCGACGCCGACGGGGACGCCTTGTCCGCCCTTGCCGCAGGTGCCGATGCCGGGATCGAGCTTCATGTCGTTGCCGATCATGGTGACGCGGGTGAGCACGTCCGGGCCGTTGCCGATCAGCGTCGCGCCCTTCACCGGGCGGGTGACGCGCCCGTCCTCGATCAGATAGGCCTCGGTGCAGGTGAAGACGAATTTGCCCGACGTGATGTCGACCTGCCCGCCGCCGAAGGAGACGGCGTAGAGGCCCTTTTTCACGGAGGAGAGGATTTCGTCCGGCTCGTGATGGCCCGACAGCATGTAGGTGTTGGTCATGCGCGGCATCGGCTGATGCGCATAGGATTCGCGCCGCCCGTTGCCGGTCGCGGCCATGCCCATGAGCCGGGCGTTGAGCCGGTCCTGCATATAGCCTTTCAGGATGCCGTCCTCGATGAGCACGGTGCGCGAGGTCGGCGTGCCCTCGTCGTCGATGGTGAGCGAGCCGCGGCGGTCGGCAAGCGTGCCGTCATCGACCACGGTGATGCCGGGGGCGGCGACGCGGCTCCCGAGAAGGCCGGCAAAGGCGGAGGTCTTCTTGCGGTTGAAATCGCCTTCGAGCCCGTGGCCGATCGCCTCGTGGAGGAGGATGCCCGGCCAGCCCGGACCGAGCACCACATCCATCTCGCCGGCGGGCGCGGGCACGGCTTCGAGATTGATGAGCGCCTGGCGCAGCGCCTCGTCGACCTGCGCCTGCCATTTGAGCGGATCGATGAAGGTCTCGTAGCCCATGCGGCCGCCGGCGCCGTAGGAACCCGTTTCCTGCCGGTCGCCGTCGCCCGCGACGATGGCGACGTTGAGGCGGACGAGGGGGCGGACATCGCGGAGCGACGAGCCGTCGGCGCGGATGATCTCGACCGCCTGCCACTCGCCCGCGAGCGAGGCGGAAACCTGCTGGACGCGAGAATCTTTTGCGCGCGCATAGGCGTCGATCTCGGCGAGAAGCTTCACCTTCTCCTCGAAGCTCTGGCCCCCAAGCGGATTCTCGTCCGTATAGAGATGCGTGTTGGTGCGGGCGGGGCCTTGCGCCGCGACGCCCGTGTGTCCGGTCTTCACCGCCGTGACGGCCTCGCTCGCGCGCTTCAATGCGGCTTCGGAAAGCTCCGAGGCATGGGCATAGCCGGTCGATTCGCCCGCGACGCAGCGCAGGCCGAAACCCTGGTTCGTGTCGAAGCTCGCGGTCTTGAGGCGCCCGTCGTCGAAGCCCAGCGCCTCCGACTGGCGGAACTCCATGAAGAGTTCGCCATCATCGGCATCGTCGAGCGTCTCGCCGACAAGGGCGGAAACGCGCTCGCGGTCGAGCCCGGTGCGGGTAAAGAAGAGATCGTCGGGGGATGAGGTCATGAAGCCTGTCCGTGAACGTGACTTACTGCGCCAGCCATTCCTCGACCGGCACGAGCCGGCGCGGGAGGCTCGAGAGGTCGCAGGGAACGACATGCGGCGCGCAACTGTATAGCGGATATTGCGTCACCTTGAGCGACTGGAGATCGACAAGGAAAACACCGTTGATGCGGCCGAACCAGTTGTCCCATTGGGCAAAGCCCCAGTCCTGCCAGCCGTCCGGCGGGGGCGCCACGACATCGCCGACGAGAGCCGGATGGGCGGCGCAGAAGCCGACGACACAGCGGCCCGGATCGCGCGGCGAGAGCCAGGGCGCGGCTTCCGACAGAAGCTCGGGCGCGGCGCCGCCATTCTGCGGCAGCAGCAGCCCCGCCGAGATGCGGCGGCCGAAATGAAAGTGAATGAGCGCCTCGTCGCGCATGAACGCGAATCCTCCGCAACAAATATCCAACCGGTACTCTAGGACATTTCGCCCGCCGGGAAAGGGCCGAACCGGAATTTCAGGATTTCGGTCATGCTCGATTTTCCCGCTTATTGTGGCAAAACGTCGCAAAACCCTCCCGCCACTGTGGTTTGTCGCCGCACCGTGGCTATACTGCCCGTTGCGAGTCGTCTGCCGGGCGGAGCGCGGCGCCCGCTCAAATGTGCGAGGCCTCTCCGGCAGACCGCATCAGGGGGATGCCGCCGCCGGCAAAACGAATGAAGAGGGCGCGCGCCGGAGCTTGCGGCGGGAAGCGCTTTATGGTTTCTGGCGGCCATCTTCCACTTTGGTCACGGGCGTCCGGGCAAGGCCTGGAAGGCGAATTGGATAGCTGGGGATAAGCATGCGGTTTTCGAACGGATTTGGCCTTTTCGTGGCGGCTCTTGCGACGGGGCTTCTTGGCGGCGGTTTCGTCTCGGCCGCGCATGCGACGCCGGTGAATGGCGGCATGGGGCTTCAGGAGGCGGTCACGCCGGTGATGCACGACCTGACGGCGCTGCATAACTGGCTGCTCATCGCGATCACCGCGATCGTCGCCTTCGTTCTGCTCCTCCTCATCATCGTGATGGTGCGCTTCAACAGCCGCGCCAATCCGACCCCCTCCAAGACCACGCACAACACGCTGCTTGAGGTCGCATGGACGGTGCTGCCGGTGATGATCCTGGTCGCGATCGCCATCCCCTCCTTCCGCCTCCTCTACAAGGAAATCGTGATCCCCGAAGCCGAGATGACGGTGAAGGCGGTCGGCTACCAGTGGTACTGGGGCTACGAATATCCGGACCACGGCGACATCGAACTGACCTCGAACATGGTCGAGGACGCCGATCTCGAGCCGGGCCAGCCGCGCCTCTTCACCGCCGACGAGGCGATGGTGGTGCCGGTCGGCACGACGGTGCGCGTGATCGTGACCGCCGCCGACGTGATCCATGCTTTTGCGGTGCCGCAGTTCGGCGTGAAGATCGACGCCGTGCCGGGCCGTCTCAACGAGACCTGGTTCCGCGCCGAGAAGACCGGCATGTATTACGGCCAGTGCTCGGAGCTTTGCGGCACGCGCCACGCCTTCATGCCGATCAACGTGAAGGTCGTCACCCAAACATCGTAAGAACGAAGGGTTAGAGAGATGGCAGGGCAAGCTGCGGGTGCACACGCCGATCACGCCGATCACCCCACCGGGTGGAAGCGGTACGTCTATTCGACGAACCACAAGGACATCGGCACGATGTACCTTATCTTCGCGATCATCGCGGGGATCGTCGGCGGCGCCTTCTCGGTGCTGATGCGTATGGAACTGCAATATCCCGGCGACGGCATCCTGCAGGGCGACCACAATCTCTTCAATATGCTCGTGACGGCGCACGGCCTCATCATGATCTTCTTCATGGTGATGCCGGCCATGATCGGCGGCTTCGGCAACTGGTTCGTGCCGCTGATGATTGGCGCACCGGACATGGCCTTCCCGCGCATGAACAACATCTCGTTCTGGCTGCTGCCGCCCGCGCTCGGCCTGCTCGTGATTTCGATGTTCGTACCCGGCGCCCCCGGCGGCACCGGCGCCTCGGGCGGCTGGACGGTCTATCCGCCGCTGTCGACGACCGGCGCACCCGGACCGGCGATGGACTTCGCGATCCTCTCGCTCCACATCGCGGGCGCCTCGTCGATCCTCGGCTCGATCAACTTCATCACCACGATCTTCAACATGCGCGCGCCGGGCATGACGCTGCACAAGATGCCGCTCTTCGTCTGGTCGGTGCTGGTGACAGTCTTCCTGCTGCTGCTCTCGCTGCCGGTTCTGGCAGGCGGCATCACCATGCTGCTGACCGACCGCAACTTCGGCACGACCTTCTTCACGGCCGAAGGCGGCGGCGACCCGATCCTGTTCCAGCATCTGTTCTGGTTCTTCGGCCACCCGGAAGTCTACATCCTGATCCTGCCGGGCTTCGGCCTCATCAGCCAGATCATCTCGACCTTCTCCAGGAAGCCCGTGTTCGGCTATCTCGGCATGGCCTATGCCATGGTCGCAGGCTTACTTCACGGCGGCCACCATGGTCATCGCGGTGCCCACGGGCATCAAGATCTTCTCCTGGATTGCGACGATGTGGGGCGGTTCGATCCAGTTCCGCACGCCGATGGTCTGGGCGATCGGCTTCATCTTCCTCTTCACCGTCGGCGGCGTGACGGGCGTGGTGCTCGCCAATGCCGGCGTCGACCGCGCATTGCACGACACCTATTATGTGGTGGCGCATTTCCACTACGTGCTGTCGCTCGGCGCCGTCTTCGCGATCTTCGCGGGCTGGTACTACTGGTTCCCGAAGATCAGCGGCTACATGTATTCCGAGTTCTGGGGCAAGCTGCACTTCTGGGTCACGTTCGTCGGTGTGAATCTGGTCTTCTTCCCGCAGCACTTCCTCGGGCTGCAGGGCATGCCGCGCCGCTATTCCGACTATCCGGATGCGTTCGCCTACTGGAACTACGTCTCGTCGATCGGTTCCTACATCTCGGCCTTCGGCGTCGTGATCTTCCTGATCGGCCTCGCGCTGGCTTTCATCCGCAAGGAGAAGGCCGCGAACAATCCCTGGGGCGAGGGCGCGACGACGCTCGAATGGACGCTGTCCTCACCGCCGCCGTTCCATCAGTTCTCGGAACTGCCGCGGATCAAGTGATAACCGCTCCGGCCGGGGACGACCCGGCCGGAGCACCGTTTCCGGCGGGGCCTGACCGGCCTCGCGACGACAGAAGCAACAGAGACCAGACAAGTTCATGTCGGATACCGCGATCAGCAGTGAATACGCAGGAGCCTTGCCCGATGGCGGCATGGGGACGGCGCGCGACTTTTTCGAGCTGCTGAAGCCGCGCGTCATGTCGCTCGTGATCTTCACGGCGCTGGTCGGGATCGCGGTTGCGCCCGGCGGCATTCATCCCGTGATCGGTTTCACCGCGCTTCTCTGCATCGCGGTGGGCGCGGGTGCATCCGGCGCGCTGAACATGTGGTACGACGCCGATATCGATGCGCGCATGGCGCGGACGGAAAATCGTCCGATCCCGTCGGGCCGCGTGACGCCGCGCGAGGCGGCAGGCTTCGGCGCGATCCTTTCGGTCTTCTCCGTGATGACGATGGGCGTGCTGGTGAACTGGGTGGCGGCCGCGCTTCTCGCTTTCACGATCTTCTTCTATGTCGCGATCTACACGATGTGGCTGAAGCGGCGCACGCCGCAGAACATCGTGATCGGCGGCGCCGCGGGCGCCTTCCCGCCCATGATCGGCTGGGCCGCCGTGACGGGCAGTGTGTCGCTCGAAAGCGCCGCGCTTTTCCTCATCATCTTCATGTGGACGCCGCCGCATTTCTGGGCGCTCGCGCTCTGCCGCAGCGGCGACTACGAGAAGGCCGGTGTGCCGATGCTCCCCGTCGTCGCGGGCGAGAAGAAGACACGCGGCCAGATCATGCTTTATTCGCTGGCGCTCGTGCCGGTGACGCTGCTGCCGGGCTTCATGGGTTTCGCGGGCGCTCTCTATATGGGTGCGACGGCGGCGCTGGGCCTCGGTTTCCTGTGGTTCGCCTTCGGCCTCTGGCGCACCGGCGCAGGGGCGGCGCAGGAAAAGGCCGCGATGCGCCTTTTCGGTTATTCGATTGTCTACCTGTTTCTCGTTTTCTCGCTTCTCCTGGTCGAGAAGATGACCGGTCTGGGCGCGCTCCCCGTGAGTACCCTCCTGCCGGCGATGTGAGGCGGAATGGACGAAGAAAAGGACGAAGGCGAGCGCCACAAGATCGGCGCGCCGCACTGGACGGAAGAACAGATCAAGCGCCGGCGGCAGCGCAACCTCGCCATCGCCTGGGCGCTGGCAGGTTTCATCGTTCTGTTCTTTGTGGTGACGATCGTGAAGCTGGGAGGCAATCTGGCGAACCGGCCGATTTGATGCCGGGCGCGACGATGCCTCGAAATGGACTATGATTCCCGGCAGAGGCCGGAACTGGGACTGCCGGCATGTGCCGGAGCTGAATTTGGTCGATCGCGCTGCCCGGAAGGGAGCGCGCTGAAGCGGAGAAGAGGGGACATGGCTGACGCCCACGCCAAACATCACGACTATCATCTCGTAGACCCGAGCC
>PHEF01000110.1 GCA_002842875.1 Alphaproteobacteria bacterium HGW-Alphaproteobacteria-3
ACGCCGGTTTAGTAGCCGGGTCTGAAAAAGGGTGTTTACGATGTTCGCTTCCGAGCAGGGCCGCCGTGCCCGTTCGCGCATCTCCATGAAGTCCGCCGCAAAGTCGGTCCCGGCCACGAAACCGGTCGCGCCCGCCAGGTCGGGTCCGCGCCGCAAGCCGCGCCTGCGCCTTGTGCCCAAGGCGGCCGAGCTGCCGCTGGAGCGCGGCGGCCTGCCGCCGAAGATCGCGCGCTACCTCGCCGCCGCCGACATTCCCTCGCCTTGCCTTGTGGTCGATGTCGATATCGTCGCCCACAACTTCGAGGAGCTTGCGCGTTCGCTGCCTCAGGCCCGCATCTTCTACGCCGTGAAGGCGAACCCGGCCGACGAGATCGTCTCTCGCCTGGCGCGTCTCGGCTCGTCCTTCGACACCGCCAGCATGGGCGAAATCGACCTCTGCCTTGCCCACGGCATCGCGCCGGATCGTCTCTCCTTCGGCAACACGATCAAGAAGGAGCGCGACATCGCCGAGGCTTACGGCAAGGGCGTGCGCATGTACGCCTTCGACAGTGCTGCCGAACTCGACAAGATCGCGCGCGTCGCGCCGGGCTCGAAGGTCTATTGCCGCGTGCTCATGGAATGCGAAGGCGCCGAGTGGCCGCTTTCGCGCAAGTTCGGTTGCGAGCCCGAGATGGCGGCAGACTTGCTCGTGCGCGCCAACGAGCTTGGTCTCGACGCCTATGGCTTGTCGTTCCATGTCGGTTCCCAGCAGACCGACCTCTCGCAATACGACAAGGCGCTCGCGCTTTCCCTGTCGCTCTTCCGCGACCTTGAAGCGCGCGGCGTGAAGCTCCGCATGGTCAACATGGGCGGTGGTTTCCCGTCGCGCTATCGCACCGACGTGCCGTCGATTGCCGCCTACGGCCAGGCGATCCGCGAGGCGCTCGTCCGGCACTTCGGCGATCGCCAGCCGGAAGTCATCGTCGAGCCGGGCCGCGGCGTCGTCGGCGATGCCGGCGTCATCCAGGCGGAAGTCGTTCTCGTCTCCGAAAAGGGCGGCGACGATCGGCGGCGATGGGTCTACCTCGATGCCGGCAAGTTCCACGGTCTTGCCGAGACGATGGACGAGGCGATCAAGTACCGTCTGCTGACCTCGAAGGACGGCGGCGATACTTCGCCCGTCGTCCTTGCCGGCCCCACCTGCGACAGCGCCGACATTCTCTACGAGAAGACGGACTATCGCCTGCCCGCCGATC
Organism: Alphaproteobacteria bacterium HGW-Alphaproteobacteria-3; assembly: GCA_002842875.1. Lineage (GTDB taxonomy): Bacteria > Pseudomonadota > Alphaproteobacteria > Parvibaculales > Parvibaculaceae > Parvibaculum. The sequence continues at coordinate 1,236 of PHEF01000110.1, forward strand.
TGCAGGCGGGCGACAAGGTGTGGATCCTCGCGACGGGTGCCTACACGACAACTTACTCCGCCGTCGGGTTCAATGGCTTCCCGCCGTTGGCAAGCGTCTGCATCTGAGGCCGCTCGGGCGGGACGGGACGGGAAGGTCAGGCAGGCTGCCTGACGCTGCGGCAAAAGACCCTGCGCGGGAAAGGGGAAGAAATCTGCCTTTCCAGTCCCTATATTCCTTGCGCTAGTGTTCTGAACCGTCCATTTACCGAATCGGCCTAAATACGTTTGATGTCCAGTTTCATGCGCTTGCATGGGCATGCGACGCTTGTGCCCCTTTGCGGGTGGGCGGCGCAACCTGCTAAACAAGCGCCTGAACCGCGCCCAGGAGAAGTTATGAAAGACCCCATCGATACCTACATGAACCTCGTCCCGATGGTGGTCGAGCAGACCAACCGCGGTGAGCGCGCATACGACATTTTCTCGCGCCTTCTGAAAGAGCACATCATTTTCGTTGCCGGTCCCGTCGAGGACGGCATGGCGATGCTGGTGACGGCGCAGCTCCTCTTCCTCGAGGCTGAAAACCCGAAGAAGGAAATCTCGATGTACATCAACTCGCCGGGCGGCATCGTGACGTCGGGGCTGGCGATCTACGACACGATGCAGCACATCCGTCCGCCCGTTGCGACGGTCTGCATGGGGCAGGCGGCATCCATGGGTTCCCTGTTGCTGGCGGCGGGCGAAAAGGGCATGCGCCACGCGCTTCCCAATGCCCGCATCATGGTTCACCAGCCCTCCGGCGGCTTCCAGGGTCAGGCCACGGACATCGAAATTCACGCTCGCGAAACGATTGCGATTCGAGAACGCCTGAACAACATCTACGTCAAACACACCGGCCAAAGCCTGAAGGCCGTTGAAGATGCCCTTGAGCGCGATAATTTCATGAGCCCGGAACGCGCCATGGAGTTCGGCATTATCGACCATATCGGCGTGGAGCGTTCGACTTCCTCGGATGACGCGGCGAAAAAGAGCTGATTTAGCGCCACTTTGCGGGCGTCCGGTCTTTCCGTCTGCTTGCCGGAGCAGGGCCGGATGCATGGGAAACGGGCCGGTTATGCCCACCGATTGGGCGTTGGCGGCCTTTTCCCTGCCTGAAAGAGGGGTAATGAAATGTTGATCCCTCCTCGAATAACATGCTCGTATGGAGTTAAGGCGGCTCACCGAGTCATCCGTCAGCGCCTGTCGGGCGTAACAAAAACGGACGGCTTGATCGGTCGCTGCAAGGCAGGCACGGTTGGTGCATAGGCTGGATGCGTCCCTCACGGCCTGTAGGTTACTAAGGAGTTTTTATGAGCAAGGTGAGCGGCGGCGACTCCAAGAACACGCTCTACTGTTCTTTCTGCGGCAAGAGCCAGCATGAGAAAACAAGAGCTCGCTGGTGAAGTCGCGTGACGGGGTTCCCTCGCCGCAGGAAATCTGTGCGGTGCTGGACGATTATGTGATCGGCCAGAAACACGCCAAACGCGTTCTCTCGGTCGCTGTCCACAATCACTACAAGCGTCTCAACCACGCCGCGAAGAACAACGACGTCGAACTGGCGAAGTCGAACATCCTGTTGATCGGTCCGACGGGCTGCGGCAAGACGCTGCTCGCGCAGACGCTGGCGCGCATCCTCGACGTGCCTTTCACGATGGCAGACGCGACGACGCTGACCGAGGCCGGCTATGTCGGCGAGGACGTCGAGAACATCATCCTGAAGCTGCTGCAATCGGCCGACTACAACGTCGAACGCGCGCAGCGCGGCATCGTCTACATCGACGAGGTCGACAAGATCAGCCGCAAGTCGGACAACCCGTCCATCACGCGCGACGTGTCGGGCGAGGGCGTTCAGCAGGCGCTTCTGAAGATCATGGAAGGCACCGTCGCGAGCGTTCCGCCGCAGGGCGGCCGCAAGCATCCGCAGCAGGAATTTCTGCAGGTCGATACGACGAACATCCTGTTCATCTGCGGCGGCGCCTTCGCGGGTCTCGAAAAGATCATCGGTCAGCGCGGCAAGGGCGCGGGCATCGGCTTCGGCGCCAAGGTCCAGTCGGTCGAGGATCGTCGCACGGGCGATATCCTGAAGGATCTGGAACCGGAAGACCTGCTGAAGTTCGGTCTCATTCCCGAATTTGTCGGCCGTATGCCGGTTCTGGCGACGCTGGAGGACCTCGACGAAGAGGCGCTCGTGACCATCCTCACCCAGCCCAAGAACGCGCTGGTGAAGCAGTATGAGCGGCTGTTCGAGATGGAAAACGTGAAGCTCACCTTTTCCGAGGAGGCGCTTCGTTCCGTTGCCCGCAAGGCGATCGAGCGCAAGACGGGCGCCCGTGGCCTGCGTTCCATCCTGGAATCGATACTCCTCGACACGATGTTCGATCTTCCGACGCTCGAAGGCGTCGAGGAGGTCGTCATCAGCGCCGAAGTGGTCGAGGGCAAGGCGCGTCCCCTGTATATCTACGCCGAGCGGCAGGGCGATATCGGCACCGGTGCTTGACGCCAGTCCTCTGAAAAGAAGGCTTTTTTCGAAATTTGAAGGTGGCCTTGAAAGCGTGTGCTTTCGAGGCCATTTTCATTTCAACCAACAGGCCCGCCCGGGCCGAGTGTGCCGGGGCTCCAAAAGCGAGCCCGGCAGCCTTCTCGTCCAAAGCCGCCCCGAAAAAGGCGCGGCGAGCCCGAATCCCGTTATTCTGGCGGACGGCCGGCAGATCAGCATTCGTTCAGAATCGGATGCTAGGCTGAGGTTTCGCTGCGGGCGGCAGACATTAGTAAGGCAGGTACCCGACCATGACTGACAACGAACAGAGCAACAAGCCTCCGGCCGGCGAGGCCGCCAAGGGAGAGACACTCGTCCTCCCGGTTTTGCCGCTGCGCGACATCGTGGTCTTTCCGCACATGATCGTGCCGCTCTTCGTCGGCCGCGAGAAATCCGTGCGTGCCCTCGAAAACGTGATGCAGGACGACAAGCAGATACTGCTCGTCGCCCAGAAGAACGCCGCGGACGATAATCCGTCATCGGATGAAATTTATGAAGTGGGCACGGTGGGTACCGTGCTGCAACTTTTGAAGCTTCCCGACAACACCGTGAAGGTGCTGGTCGAGGGCGTGCGCCGGGCGCGCGTGAAGAAGTTCACGCCGAACGGCGAGTTCTTCGAAGCCGAAATCGAAATTGTCGAGGAATCCGGCGACGACGGAGATCAGGTCGAAGGCCTGTCGCGCTCGGTCGTGTCGCAGTTCGAAGGCTACGTGAAGCTCAACAAGAAGGTGCCGCCGGAAGTTCTGGGCTCGATCGGGCAGATCGACGATCCGGCGAAACTCGCCGACACCATTGCGAGCCACATCAACATCAAGATTCCCGAGAAGCAGGAGCTTCTCGAAATGCCGTCGGTCGTGGAGCGGCTGGAGCGCGTCTATTCGCTGATGGAGGGCGAGATCAGCGTTCTTCAGGTCGAAAAGCGCATCCGTTCGCGCGTCAAGCGCCAGATGGAGAAGACGCAGCGCGAGTACTACCTGAACGAGCAGCTCAAGGCCATTCAGAAGGAACTCGGCGACGGCGAAGAGGGCAAGGACGAGATGCGCGAACTCGAAGAGCGCATCCAGAAGACAAAGCTCTCGAAGGAAGCGAATGAAAAGGCCATGGCCGAGCTGAAGAAGCTCAAGCAGATGAGCCCCATGTCGGCCGAGGCGACGGTCGTGCGCAATTACCTCGACTGGCTGCTCTCCGTTCCCTGGAAGACGAGGAGCCGCGTGAAGAAGGACATCCTCAGCGCGCAGGAAATTCTCGACAAGGAGCATTACGGCCTCGACAAGGTCAAGGAACGTATCCTCGAATATCTTGCCGTTCAGAGCCGGTCGAACAAGCTCAAGGGTCCGATCCTCTGCCTCGTCGGCCCGCCCGGCGTCGGTAAAACCTCGCTTGGCAAGTCGATAGCGCGCGCGACTGGGCGCGATTTCGTGCGCATGTCGCTTGGCGGCGTGCGCGACGAGGCGGAAATCCGTGGCCACCGCCGCACCTATATCGGCTCGATGCCCGGCAAGGTCATCCAGTCGATGAAGAAGGTGAAGCACACCAATCCGCTCTTCCTGCTCGACGAGATCGACAAGGAGCAGAATAATTCCTTCGCCGATCATTATCTGGAGGTCGACTACGATCTCTCCGACGTCATGTTTGTGACGACGGCGAACACGCTCAACATCCCCGAACCGTTGATGGACCGGATGGAGATCATCCGCATCGCCGGTTACACCGAGGATGAGAAAGTCGAGATTGCGCGCCGCCACCTGATCTCGAAGGCGGTGGAAGCGCACGGATTGAGAAAGGGCGAGTGGTCGATCGACGACGAGGCACTGCGTCAGTTGATCCGCGTCTACACGCGCGAAGCCGGCGTCCGCAACCTCGAGCGCGAGCTGAACAATCTCGCGCGCAAGGCGGTGAAGGAAATTCTCACCACGCCGGGCAAGAAGTCGATCTCGCTGACGAACGAGAACATCGCGGATTACGCCGGTGTCGCCAAGTATCGCTATGGCGAGGCCGAAGGCGAAGACCAGGTCGGCATCGTGACGGGTCTTGCCTGGACGGAAGTCGGCGGCGAACTCCTCACCATCGAAGGTGTCATGATGCCCGGCAAGGGCCGCATGACCGTCACGGGCAATCTGCGCGACGTGATGAAGGAGTCGATCTCCGCGGCGAGTTCCTATGTTCGCTCCCGCGCGACCCGCTTCGGCATCGAGCCGCCGCTCTTCGACCGGCGGGACATCCACGTCCATGTGCCGGAAGGCGCGACCCCCAAGGACGGTCCTTCGGCGGGCACGGCCATGACCGTGGCCATCGTCTCCGTGATGACCGGCATTCCCGTCCGCAAGGACGTGGCGATGACGGGCGAGATGACGCTCCGTGGGCGCGTTCTGCCCATCGGCGGCCTGAAGGAGAAGCTGCTCGCGGCTCTCCGTGGGGGCATCAAGAAGGTACTGATCCCGCAGGACAACGCGAAGGATCTGGCCGAGATTCCGGATAACGTGAAAAACGCCCTCGAAATCGTGCCGGTGAACACCATCGACGAGGTTCTCAGGAATGCGCTGACCCGCATGCCCGAGCCGATCGAATGGGACGAAGAGGCCTGGCTTGCCGAGCAGGCGGCTGCGGGCAAGCGTCCCTCTCCGGACACGCCAGAGCAGATTATGGCGCATTAAATCCCGAAAACGGGCGGACACCGCCAAAAATGACGGAAACGGGAGCCTTCGGGCTCCCATTTTTCATTCAAGGAAATCCTGATTTTCCGCAGAAATCCTTTGTTTTTGCTTTGACCCTCTTCTCGACCGGCGGGTAGACTCCGAAATCTCAGGGGAATCCTCGATTCCCGCCATCGCATGTGGAGGGGCCTCACGTGAACAAGAACGATCTGATTGCAGAAGTGGCGGAACGGAGCGGTCTGTCCAAGGCCGATACCACGAAGGCCGTCGACTATGTCTTCGACATCATCACGGACTCGTTGAAGAAGGGCGAAGAGGTCCGGCTCGTGGGCTTTGGCACGTTCAACGTGTCGAACCGCGCCGCCACTGAGGGCCGCAACCCGCGTACAGGCGAGACCATCCAGATCCCCGCCTCGAAGCAGCCGAAGTTCAAGGCAGGCAAAGGGCTGAAGGACGCCGTGAATAGCTGATCCTTCCGTCGGACGGCATTTGAAGGACCGGCCGCCCTTGAGTGGGGCGCGCCGGTCTTTTCCTTTTTGGCGCCCGGCCGGACGCCGGTCAGGCTGTTGTCGTAACCTGCGGCTCCGCCGTCGCTTCCTGCGCGGTGTCTTCCCCGGCACGAGGGTCGAGTTCCGTCGGCAGCGGCTGTACCTGCGCGACCGGCACGGCAACGAAGTCCACCCGCTGTTCCTCGGTCAGCGCCGGGGTATAGACGATCCGGTAGAAGGTGTACGCCGCAAAGCCGAGATGCACCGCCGCCGTTACCACGAAGATCGAGGCGATCCCGAAGGTCGACACGCCGGCAGAGGCCGCCGTCGGCCCAATGATCGAGCCGATCGAGAAGACGATGAGCATGCCGCCCGAAATCGCGACGAAGCTCTCGCTCTGCCCGTGATCGTTCATATGCGCGACCACAACGGAATAGAGCGTGAGGCCGAAGATGCCAAAGAAGAAGCCCGCCGCCATCACCGCGGGCACGCTGCCGCTCATGCCCGCCGCCACAAGCGCTACCTCGCCAAGCGCCGCGCCGAGGCTGACCGCCAGGATGACACGCCGCCGGTCCATCCGGTCGGACAGGCGCCCGATCGGCCATTGCGCCGCCGCGCCGCCGATGATGGCGGCCGCCATGAAGATCGAGATGCCTGCCGTGTCGAGCCCGCTCTCGCTGGCATAGAGCGGTGCCAGCGTCCAGAACGGCGCATTGGCCAGCCCGACCACGAACGACCCCACGACCCCCACAGGGGACAGCGCATAAAGGGCCTTGATGTCGATCCGCGTGCTCTGGATCGGCATGGGCTGCACCGACGTCGTCATCGCGATCGGTACGAGCGCGATGGAGGTCAGGATGGAGCAGACCGCGAAAAGTACGAAGCCGGCCGGATCGGCGGCGTTGAGCAGCGCTTGCCCCACCGTCAACGCCGAAAGGTTCACGATGACATAGGCCGAGAAGAAGCGTCCGCGTGTCTCGTTGCTGGATTGCTCGTTGAGCCAGCTCTCGATGACCATGTAGAGCCCGGCGAAGCAGAACCCCGTCAGGATGCGCATGAGCGCCCAGATCACCGGATCGGATGACAGGGCGTGGATCAGCGGTGCGGCGGAGGCGAGGCCGCAGAAAGTGGCGAAGCTTCTGATATGCCCCGCCCGGTGAACTACATGCGGCGTTGCGAGGCAGCCCAGAAGGAATCCCGCGAAGTAGACGCTGCCGATGATGCCGACCGTCGTCGTTTCGAATCCCTCGAGGCCCGCCCGAATCGGTATGAGCGTGCCCAGCATTCCGTTGCCGACGAGCAGGATCGCGGTTGCCAGCAGCAGCGAAAAGACGGGCGCGAGCGTGCGGGGCAAGGGAAATTCCGGCAATCGTGATGAAAAGAGGCTCCGGCCAAGATCGCGGGTTTGCCGCTGGAATGCAATGCCCGCTTCGTGCCGCCAGCCTCTTCCGATTGCATTCCGAAGGGCCATCCGATAGGAGTTTCGCGCGCACGCATTGACCTTTGTGTGCGGGCGGTTAGCTCAGTTGGTAGAGCATCTCGTTTACACCGAGAGGGTCGGCAGTTCGAGCCTGTCACCGCCCACCAGCCTTCGTGTGCGAGCGGCGGCCCGGCAGCTCTGCCCGCATCGTTTGAACAAAAGCAATCGGCGCGGAAACCCGCCTTGACAGGGCGGATACCTTGGCTTACGAGACGCCCACCTCTCGGGCGGCTTCGCCGTCGGCAAGGGGGTGTAGCTCAGTTGGTTAGAGCTGGTTCGGGGCGGTTTGCAAAGGCCGGTAAACCAACGGCTTTTTGCTCCGGCTACCGGTGTGCTGGCCTTTGATTTTGCGGATGCGAGGTCTATACTGCGCGCCGAATTGGGAGGCCGCTTACGGGTGAATTTGCACCCGGTTCGCATCGGCGGTGCGAGCGCGGAGACAGTCCCGGCCGGGGCATCGTGCGCCGGTACCTTGTGAGGACAATTCGATGGAAGACCTGCTGCTCGAGTACCTGCCCATACTGATCTTTATGGGTCTGTCTCTCGTTGTGGGTCTCGCGCTTCTGGTTGCGCCTTTCCTTATCGCACCGAGCAAGCCCGATCCCGAAAAGCTCGCCGCTTACGAATGCGGCTTCGATGCTTTCGACGATGCGCGCATGAAGTTCGACGTGAAATATTATCTCGTCGCAATTCTCTTCATCATTTTCGATCTCGAAGTCGCCTTTCTCTTTCCCTGGGCCGTGGCCCTCGGGGATGTCGGCCTCTTCGGTTTCTGGTCGATGATCGTCTTCCTTGCCGTGCTGACGATCGGTTTTATCTATGAGTGGCGGAAGGGTGCCCTGGAATGGGAGTGACGAATCCGGACAAGGTCGTTTCCAACACGCCTGGCGTGGTCGGGCAGGGAGTTTCCGTAGCGGCCCCGCAGGACGATGCCTTTTTCCGTCAGGCTTCCGACGCGCTGGCCGACAAGGGCTTCGTGCTGACGACCGTCGATGACCTCGTCAACTGGTCGCGCACCGGGTCGCTCATGTGGATGACCTTCGGCCTTGCCTGCTGCGCCGTCGAGATGATGCAGACGTCGATGCCGCGTTACGACGCCGAACGCTTCGGCGTTGCTCCCCGCGCGAGCCCGCGCCAGTCCGATGTGATGATCGTTGCCGGCACGCTGACGAACAAGATGGCGCCGGCGCTCCGCAAGGTTTATGACCAGATGCCCGAACCGCGCTACGTGATCTCGATGGGATCGTGTGCGAATGGCGGTGGCTACTACCACTACTCCTATTCCGTGGTGCGCGGCTGCGACCGGATCGTTCCGGTCGATGTCTACGTTCCCGGATGCCCCCCCACCGCCGAGGCACTGCTTTACGGCATCCTCGCGCTCCAGAAGAAAATCCGGCGGACGGGAACGCTCGACCGCTGATTTCGCCGAACAGGGCGGGCGGCTTCCTGCCGGTTCCGCGCGCCACAAACGAACTTCGAGACCGCATCTATGGACGAAAGTCTTGCAGAACTAGGCGAACACATCCTCGGCGCACTCGAGGATTCTGTGCTCGAATTTCGTGTCGCCTTCGGGGAATTGACGATTGTCGCCCAGGCGCAGTCGATCGCACGCGTGCTCAAATATCTGCGTGACGATACGGCCTGCGGCTTCTCGACCCTGCTCGACATCACGGCCGTCGATTATCCGGAGCGCAGCCAGCGCTTCGATGTCGTCTACCATCTGCTGTCGATGTATCAGAACCAGCGCATCCGCGTGACGGTTCGCACCGACGAGGAGACGGCGGTCCCGAGCGTGGTGTCGGTCTTCCCGTCGGCCAACTGGTACGAGCGCGAGACCTTCGACATGTACGGCGTGCTCTTCTCCGATCATCCGGACCTTCGCCGTATCCTGACCGACTACGGTTTCAACGGCTACCCGCTGCGCAAGGATTTCCCGCTGACGGGCTACGTTGAAGTGCGCTACGACGACGACGAAAAGCGGGTTGTCTACGAGCCGGTTAAACTCGTGCAGGAATTTCGCAGTTTCGATTTCATGAGCCCCTGGGAAGGAGCGGAATATCTGCTCCCGGGCGACGAAAAGGCGGAGGGTTGAGGCAATGGCCGAACAGGAACTCCGCAATTACCATCTGAACTTCGGTCCCCAGCACCCGGCCGCGCATGGCGTGCTGCGCCTCGTGCTGGAGCTCGACGGCGAAGTCGTCGAGCGTGTGGACCCGCATATCGGCCTGCTCCATCGGGGCACCGAGAAGCTGATCGAATACAAGACCTATATGCAGGCGACGCCTTATTTCGACCGCCTCGACTACGTTGCGCCGATGAATCAGGAGCACGCCTTCGTGCTCGCAGCCGAAAAGCTGCTTGGTCTTGAAGTGCCGCGCCGCGGGCAGTTCATCCGCGTGCTCTATTCCGAGATCGGCCGCATCCTCGCGCACATGCTGAACGTCACCACGCAGGCGCTGGACGTCGGCGCGCTCACCCCGCCGCTCTGGGGTTTCGAAGAGCGCGAAAAGCTGATGATCTTCTACGAGCGGGCCTCTGGCGCGCGTATGCACGCGAACTATTTCCGCGTCGGCGGCGTGCATCGCGATCTGCCGCCGAAGCTGCTGGAAGACATCTACAATTTCTGCGACCCCTGCGCGCAGGTGCTGGACGATCTCGAAAGCCTCCTCACCGGCAACCGCATCTTCAAGCAGCGCAATGTCGATATCGGCGTCGTCAGCCAGCAGGAAGCGCTCGACTGGGGTTTCTCCGGTGTGATGGTGCGTGGCTCCGGCATGGCCTGGGATCTGCGCCGTTCGCAACCATACGAAGTCTATTCCGAACTCGACTTCGACATTCCCGTCGGCAAGAACGGTGATTGCTACGATCGCTATCTGATCCGCATGGAAGAAATGCGTCAGTCGCTGCGCATCATGAAACAGTGCATCGAAATGATGCCCGGCGGACCCGTGCGCTCCGACGACGGCAAGGTCGTGCCGCCCACACGCGGCGAGATGAAGCGTTCGATGGAAGCGCTCATCCATCACTTCAAGCTCTACACCGAGGGCTACCACGTGCCCGCCGGCGAGGTTTATGCGGCGGTCGAAGCGCCCAAGGGCGAGTTCGGCGTCCATCTCGTTTCGGATGGCGGCAACAAACCCTACAAGTGCAAGATCCGCGCACCGGGATTTGCCCATCTTCAGGCGATGGATCATCTGTGCAAGGGCCACATGCTGGCGGACGTCGCCGCCATTCTCGGCTCCATCGATATCGTGTTCGGAGAGGTGGACCGATGAGCGTCAGGCGTCTCGATCCCAATCAGCCCGCAAGCTTCGCCTTCACGGCGGAGAACGCCGAATGGGCCCGGAAGCAGATTGCGAAATATCCGCAAGGCAAACAGGCCTCGGCGGTCATTCCGCTGCTCTGGCGCGCACAGGAACAGCATGACGGCTGGCTGCCGGAACCGGCGATCCGCCATGTCGCCGAAATGCTCGGCATGGATTACATCCGCGCCCTCGAGGTCGCGACCTTCTACACCATGTTCAATCTCTCGCCGGTCGGTGAGCACTTCGTGCAGCTTTGCGGCACGACGCCTTGCTGGCTTCGCGGCGCGGACGAGCTGAAGGAAGTCTGCCGCAGGCACATCGGCCCGGAGGGCAAGGTGAGCGCCGACGGCAAGTTCTCCTGGATGGAAGTCGAGTGCCTCGGTGCCTGCGTCAATGCGCCGATGGTCCAGATCAATGCGGACTTCTTCGAGGATCTCGATGCGGCGTCTCTCGAGGGCGTTCTGAACAATCTGCGCGAGGGCAAGGCTGTGAAACCCGGTCCTCAGAACGAGCGTCATGCATCCGAACCGGCGGGCGGCCTCACCAGCCTCACCTCGGTCGGCGAGCCGCAGACGGGCGGGGGCAACTGATGCTTGAAGACAAGGACAGGATTTTCACCAATCTCTACGGGCTCCATGACTGGCGCCTGGCCGCTGCACGCAAGCGGGGCGATTGGGACGGCACGGCGGCAATCGTCGCGAAGGGCCGTGACTGGATTCTCGACGAAATGAAGAAGTCCGGCCTGCGCGGCCGTGGCGGCGCGGGCTTCCCGACCGGCCTCAAATGGTCCTTCATGCCGAAGGAGTCCGATGGCCGCCCGCACTACCTCGTCGTGAACGCGGACGAGTCCGAGCCCGGCACCTGCAAGGATCGCGACATCCTGCGTCACGATCCGCAGAAGCTCATCGAAGGCTGCCTCATCGCTTCCTTCGCCATGGGTGCACACGCTTGCTACATCTACGTGCGCGGCGAATTCATTCGCGAGCGCGAGCAGCTCCAGGCCGCCGTCGACGAAGCCTATGAGGCGGGCCTGCTCGGCGCCAATGCCGCGGGTTCAGGCTGGGACTTCGATCTCTACGTTCATCACGGCGCCGGTGCCTATATCTGCGGCGAGGAAACCGCGCTGCTCGAAAGCCTCGAAGGCAAGAAGGGCATGCCGCGCCTGAAGCCGCCTTTCCCGGCAAACGTCGGCCTCTATGGCGCACCGACGACGGTGAACAACGTCGAGTCGATCGCGGTCGCGCCGACCATCCTGCGCCGTGGCGCGGACTGGTTCGCGGGTCTCGGCCGTCCGAACAACACCGGCACCAAGCTCTTCTGCATCTCGGGTCATGTGAACAAGCCCTGCAATGTCGAAGAGGAAATGGGCATCCCGCTCCGCGAGCTTCTCGAACGCCATGCAGGCGGTGTGCGCGGCGGCTGGGACAATCTCCTCGCCGTGATCCCGGGCGGGTCGTCCGTCCCGCTCCTGCCCAAGGCGATCTGCGACGACGTGCTGATGGATTTCGACTCGCTGAAGGCCGTGCAGTCCGGCCTCGGAACGGCGGCCGTCATCGTCATGGACAAGTCGACCGACGTCATCAAGGCGATCGCGCGTCTGTCCGCCTTCTACAAGCATGAAAGCTGCGGCCAGTGCACGCCCTGCCGCGAAGGCACGGGCTGGATGTGGCGCGTCATGGAGCGTCTGGTTTCCGGCGAAGCGGAAGTCGAGAGCGCATCGCGTCGAAACGCGTCGGCGCGGCAAGGGCGGCGGAGTAGATCATGCCGAAACTCATAGTCGATGGCATTGAAGTCGAGGTCGAGAACGGCGCCACGCTGTTGCAGGCCTGCGAGGAAGCGGGCGCCGAGATTCCGCGCTTCTGCTATCACGAGCGTCTGTCGATTGCGGGCAACTGCCGCATGTGCCTCGTCGAGGTCGAGAAGTCGCCCAAGCCCGTCGCCTCCTGCGCCATGCCTGCGGCCGACGGCATGGTCGTCCACACGAAGACCGAGCAAGTGAAGCGCGCGCGCGAAGGCGTGATGGAATTTCTCCTCATCAATCACCCGCTCGACTGCCCGATCTGCGATCAGGGCGGCGAATGCGATCTCCAGGACCAGTCCATGGCCTATGGCGTCGACGGGTCGCGCTTCCACGAGAACAAGCGCGCCGTCGAAGAAAAATACATGGGCCCCCTCGTGAAGACGGTGATGACGCGCTGCATCCATTGCACGCGCTGCATCCGCTTCTCGCAGGAAGTGGCCGGCGTTCCCGAACTCGGCGCCATCGGCCGCGGCGAGGACATGGAAATCACCACCTATCTCGAGCACGCGCTCACCTCCGAGCTGTCGGCGAACGTCGTCGATCTCTGCCCGGTCGGCGCGCTCACCTTCCGCCCCTTCGCCTATACGGCGCGGCCCTGGGAGCTGAAGAAAACCGAATCCATCGACGTCATGGACGCCGTCGGATCGAACATCCGCGTCGATGCGCGCGGTGCCGAAGTCATGCGCATCCTGCCGCGTCTCAACGACGACGTGAACGAGGAGTGGATTTCCGACAAGACACGCTTCGTCTGGGACGGGCTGAAGACGCAGCGCCTCGACACGCCTTATGTTCGTGAGAATGGCCGCCTGCGCGCCGCCACATGGGACGAGGCTTTTGCTGCCATCGCTGAGCGCCTCAAGGGCGTGGACGGCAAGCGGATTGCTGCCATCGCGGGCGATCTCGCCTGCGCCGAATCCATGAAGGCGCTGAAGGACCTCTACACCTCGCTCGGTTCGCCGAACATCGACTGCCGTCAGGACGGCGCAAAGCTCGACGCTTCGCATCGCGGCGCCTATCTCTTCAACTCGACCATCGCCGGCATCGACGAGGCGGATGCGATCCTTCTCGTCGGCACCGATCCGCGCAAGGAAGCGCCCATCGTCAATGCGCGCATCCTGAAGCGCGCGCGTGCGGGCGGCCTGAAGGTCGGCGTCGTCGGTCCGCGCGCGGATCTCACCTATGAATATGACTACATCGGCGCCGGCCCTCAGTCGCTGAAGGACCTGGGTTCCTTCGGCGACGTCCTGAAGAACGCGTCGCGCCCGATGATCGTTGTGGGGCAGGGCGCGCTCATGCGGCATGACGGCGCTGCCGTTCTCGCCGAAGCGCTGGCGCTCGCGAAATCCGTCGGTGCGCTCCTGGACGAATGGAACGGCTTCAACGTGTTGCACACGGCTGCGGCCCGCGTTGCCGGTCTCGATCTCGGCCTCGTGCCGGGCGAGGGGGGACGCGATGTCGAGGGCATTCTCGCTGGCGCCTCGAATGGCGAAATCGAAATCGTGCATCTTCTTGGCGCGGACGAGTTCGACATGAACCGCCTGGGCAAGGCCTTCGTGATTTATCAGGGCACGCATGGCGATGCCGGGGCGCATCGCGCCGACGTCATTCTGCCGGGTGCCGCCTACACGGAAAAGAACGCCACCTGGGTCAATACCGAGGGTCGCGTGCAGTTCGGCCGTCGCGCCATCTTCGCGCCGGGTTCCGCCCGCGAGGACTGGACGATCCTGCGGGCGCTTTCGGGCGTGCTTGGCAAGCCTCTGCCTTACGACGATCTCGCAGCGATCCGCGCGGCGATGGTGGCCGATGCGCCGCATTTCGCGGCGGGCGATGCCGTTGAGCCGGTCGCCGGCATGCCGCTTCTTCCGGCAGGCGAACTTGATGCCGCGCCGTTCGAAACGCCGGTTCGCGATTTCTACATGACCAATCCGATCGCGCGTGCGAGCGCCGTCATGGCCGAGTGCTCGGCCGGCCGGGCCGCCGCCGCGCGCATCCAGGCGGCCGAGTGACGGGGGCAAAGGGGCAATGACAGACATTCTCGTCGCATACGGAATACCGCTGGCGATCATCGCCGCGCAGTCGCTCGCGCTGATCGTCGCGATTCTGATCGTCACCGCCTATGTGCTGCTTGCCGACCGCAAGATATGGGCGGCGGTGCAGCTTCGGCGTGGGCCCAACGTCGTCGGCGCCTTCGGTCTGTTTCAGTCCTTCGCGGACCTGCTGAAATTCGTCTTCAAGGAAATCGTCATTCCGGCGGGCGCGAACAAGGGCGTCTTCCTCATCGCGCCGCTCGTCACCGTCATGCTCGCGCTCTCCGGCTGGGCGGTGATCCCGCTCGACGCGAGGATGGTGATCTCCGACATCAATGTCGGTGTCCTTTATATCTTCGCCATCTCCTCGCTGGGCGTCTACGGCGTCATCATGGCGGGCTGGGCGTCGAACTCGAAATATCCGTTCCTCTCGGCGTTGCGCGCCGCCGCGCAGATGGTGTCCTACGAAGTCTCCATCGGCTTCGTCATCGTCTGCGTCTTGATGACGGCCGGCTCGCTCAACCTCTCGAAGATCGTCGAGGCGCAGGAGACCGTCTGGTATTTCATTCCGCATCTGCCGATGTTCGTGATCTTCTTCATCTCCGCACTTGCTGAAACGAACCGTCCGCCGTTCGACCTCGTCGAGGCGGAATCGGAACTCGTCGCCGGCTTCATGGTCGAGTACTCCTCCACGGCCTATATGATGTTCATGCTGGGCGAGTATGTTTCGATCCTGCTCATGTGCGCGATGACGACGATCCTCTTCCTCGGCGGCTGGCTGCCGCCCATCGACATCGCTCCCTTCAACATGGTGCCGGGCGTCGTCTGGTTCCTGCTGAAGGTCTTCGCGGTCTTCTTCATGTTCTCGATGGTCAAGGCCTTCGTGCCGCGCTACCGCTACGACCAGTTGATGCGCCTTGGCTGGAAGGTCTTCCTGCCGTTCTCTCTCTTCTGGGTCGTGCTGACGGCGGGCGTGCTCGTCGGCTTCGATCTTGTGTGAGGGGGCAGGGGCAATGAACGCAATCAAGGGAAAGGACTGAGATTATGGCCTGGCTGGATCAGTCGGTGCGGTCTCTCTTCCTCGCCGAATTCGTTTCGAGCTTCTTCCTCGCCATGCGCTATTTCTTCAAGCCCAAGGCGACGTTGAACTATCCCTTCGAGAAGCTGCATCGCCTGCAAGCTCTGCGAAGCGATCTGCCCCGCGCTCGCCATTACCATCGAGGCCGGCCCACGCCGCAACGACGGTACCCGCCGCACCACGCGCTACGACATCGACATGACGAAATGCATCTATTGCGGGCTCTGCCAGGAAGCTTGCCCGGTCGATGCCATCGTCGAAGGACCGAATTTCGAATTCGCAACCGAAACGCGCGAAGAATTGATGTACGACAAGAACCGGCTGCTCGCGAATGGCGACCGCTGGGAACGCGAGATCGCGACGAATATCGCGCTCGACGCGCCATACCGCTGAACCGACGGGCCGAGGGACAAGAGATCAGATGATTGCCACCGCCATCGCGTTTTATCTTTTCGCGGCCATAACCGTCGCCGCGGGATTCATGGTGATCGCGTCGCGCAATCCCGTGCATTCCGTGCTGTTCCTCATTCTTGCGTTTTTCAATGCGGCGGCGCTCTTCGTGCTCATGGGCGCGGAGTTTCTCGCCCTCATCCTCGTCATCGTCTATGTAGGCGCTGTCGCCGTGCTCTTCCTCTTCGTCGTCATGATGCTCGATGTGGACTTCTCGGAACTGCGCGAAGGCTTCCTGCAATATCTGCCCGTCGGCGCGCTGGTCGGCATCATTCTGCTGATCGAACTGCTGCTGGTGCTTGGCACCTGGGTCATCTCGCCGGAGGCGGCGGGCGTCGCCTCGGCGCCCACGCCTGCCTTGAGCGACCTCGACAACACGCGCGCCCTCGGCCAGATCGTCTACACCCAGTATGTCTACCCGTTCCAGGCGGCGGGGCTCATCCTCCTCGTCGCCATGATCGGCGCCATCGTGCTCACGTTGCGCCACAAGCCGAACGTCAAGCGGCAGGTGATCGCGGATCAGGTGGCGCGCACACGCGAAACGGCAATTGAACTGAAGAAGGTGGAGCCCGGGCAGGGGCTCTAGAAATCTCGGGCCACGCGGGTTCGCCGCGCGGTCCATCGAATGTAAGGGGACTGGCTCCCGGGCGGCGGCTCGAGGGAGCGGGAGAAAATGATGGCAATCGGCCTCGCACACTATCTCACCGTGGCGGCGATCCTGTTCACGCTGGGCATCTTCGGCATCTTCCTCAACCGG
>PHEF01000111.1:0-4859 GCA_002842875.1 Alphaproteobacteria bacterium HGW-Alphaproteobacteria-3
GCCAAGCTGCTCGGAGGTGACGGTTTCGTTGGTCACCGTCTTCACGACGTCGGGGCCGGTGACGAACATGTAGGAGGTGTCGCGCACCATGAAGATGAAGTCGGTCATGGCGGGCGAATAGACGTCGCCGCCCGCGCACGGCCCCATGATGACGGAAATCTGCGGGATGACACCGGACGCCATGACGTTGCGCGTGAAGACCTCGCCATAGCCACCGAGCGCATCGACGCCTTCCTGGATGCGCGCGCCGCCCGCATCGAAAAGGCCGATGATGGGCGCGCCGGTCTTGAGCGCCATGTCCTGGACCTTGGTCATCTTTTTGGCGTGGTTGCGCGAGAGCGAACCGCCGAAGACCGTGAAGTCCTTCACGAAGACGAAGACCGGGCGTCCGTTGACCGTGCCCCAGCCCGTGACCACGCCGTCGCCGGGGATCTTCTGCTTGTCCATGCCGAAATCGTGGCTGTCATGTTCGACGAACATGTCGAACTCCTCGAAGGAGCCTTCGTCGAGCAGCAGCTCGATGCGCTCGCGCGCCGTGAGCTTGCCCTTGGCGTGCTGCGCCTCGATGCGCTTCTGCCCACCGCCGGCCCTCGCCTCCTGCCGCCGCTCTTCAAGCCGACGAAGAATGTCCTTCATGCCGCCCCCTCAAATAACCGGACGAACCGCCCCTCCCCGATATTCCGGGGGGACGGCCTCTGGAATACTGTTCTTAACGCCGGAATACGGGCTGGATTAAGCGGCCCGCTGGCGCTGTCGCGGTCTCCGCGAAGGCGACCTGAATAGCACCGAAATCCCGTTTTTGCCAATGGCTTGGCCGCCATTCCTGTGGACCGGGCTGAATGGACGCCGCCGCCACGGTCAACGCTGCGTCAGCGGGCCGCGAACCGCCCAGATCAGTCGAGAAGGGTCACGAAACGGCCGGTTTCAAGGAGCTCGGCGCGGCGGCCCGCAAGGCGAGCCACCTCATCCTCGTCATGCCCGCAAAGGTCCATCTGCCAGTGCTCGTCCAGATGGGCGATGTCGAAGGCCTCCTGCGGGCTGAGGCGGCCCAGCACGACGGCAAGGCCGGTGACGGCGGAACTCGTGAGCGTCACCGCATTGTGAAGCGCGGCGAGGCGGAAGGCGTCGAGCTTCGCGAGCGCCGCGCGATAAGCGGCGAGCGAGGCCTCCGGTTGCGCGACATGGAGGATGCCGAAGGTGGGCGTGAGGGCGATGCCCTGCGCCGCCGCCCAGCCGAGGACGGGATCCCAGAGCGCGGCCTGCCGCGCGGCGAGCGCCGCCGGATGCTCCGCCCGGTAACAGAGAAGATCGGTGCCCGCATATGAAACGAGTTCGTCGATGACCGCCTCGCGGCGCGGCGCGACGAGGTCGATCGCCGTATTGGCGAGCTTGGTGAGCCACATGGAGCGCGGATCGATCTCGTCCTTCTGCGCTTCCCACTCCGCCGCCATGGCCTGAGCCAGCGCGAGGGACGGCACGGCGAGCGGACGCTTCGACGGCGTCTTCACCACGCGCCCGTCGAGCAGGATCGCGTGCCCCTCTTCGTGGGCGCCCACCTCCGCGCGGCTGTAGAAGCGCTTCGGCAGCCGGCGCTTCTCGCGGCCCGGATGCGACACTTGTTCGTCGAGCGAACGGTTGCGTGCGAGATCGAAGATCGCGGCCGTGGTTTCGTCGTTGGTGTTGTCGTCGGTCATATGCTCATTCATATCAAACAACCGTCATGGCCCGGCTTGTCCGGGCCATCCACGTCTTCGCGGCCTCAAAGGAAGACAAAGACGTGGATGACCCGCATAAAGCGGGTCATGACGAAAAAAGGGAAACCTACTCGGTTCGGAAAGCCTTCGACTCTCCCGCCGTGAAAAGCGCAACGGATTCACTTCCCGAAAATGCCGCCGATGCCCTTGCCGATATTCTCAAGCGTATCGCCGACGCTCCTGGCGGCGCCTTCGGCCGCGCCGGTGACACCGCCGGAGGAGCCTTGCGCCGCAGCCGCCGCCGCGCCGCAATCGCCGCCGGAGGCGACGGAGTCCGAACCCGTGCTCATCAGCGGCAGCAGCGCACCGACGCCGCCCGTGAGCGCAACGCCGCCGACGGCCGTCGCAACGCCCGTGACGACGCCGGTCTTGTCGAGACCGGCCGTCGGCGCGCCAAGCGGACCCGAGAGACGGACCGGGAAAGCGAGGCTCACAAGGCTCGCCTTCTTGGGCTTCGGCTTGAAGAGCAGGTCGATCCGCTCCGCCCCGAGATCGACCGTACCCGAGCCCGTGGTGAGGAGGCTGTCCGTTTCGAGCGCCAGCGCGGTTGCCTTGCCGACGCCGGACGCGAAATCGAAACGGCTGATCGCGCAGACGAGTTGCGCGGTATCGCCGCTCTCGCCGGACGGGATCAGCACCTTCGCCAGATCGTCCGAAACGATGGCAAAGGCGCGCGAATTGATCGTGCCCTTGCCGATGACGAGATTGGTCTGGCCGCCGAGCGACGATGCAATCGCATGAAGCGACTTGCCCTGGCCGTTGAGCTTCGCGCCGAAATCGCCACGCGCATTGAGCATGGTGGTGAGATCGAGATCGGTGAGAAGCTGGCCGAGATCGAAATTCGCGGCATTGGCCTCGATGCCGACGCTGCCCTTGGCGCCATTCGCGTTGAGCACGAGCTTGACCGGCGTGCCGCGATATTTCGCGGTGAGCGGCGCGGAAAGTTTGCCGCCATCGATCTTCACCGGCAGTTTCAGCCCGGTCAGGACGACCTTGCCGTAGCGCAATTCGCCAAGCGCGAAGGAGAGATCGGCGTCGAGCGCGGTGAGCCCGTCGAGCGGCAGCGGCTCCTTGCTGAACACAGGACCGCCCTTGCCGGAAACGCCGCCATCGCCCTTGAGGAAAGGCGTGACGTCGAAGGCATCGCTCGAAAGCGCACCGGAAAGCCTCGGCTTGCCCGTCATGTCGAGCGTGAGATCGCCGCCGACGCTCGTGCCCGCGACGGTCAGCGTCGCGCCCTTGAGAGACGCCTTCTGCGTGTTGCCCTCGATGACGGAGGCGAAGGAGACGGACGAACCGTTGACCTCGCCCTCGACGACGGCATGGAACCCGCCGCCTTGTGCCGCAAGCGTCACTTCCTTGAAGGCGGCCTCGCTCACCTGCCCCGTCTCGCCATCGCGATAGGCGAGATGGAAGCCGGAAACATTGACCTCCGGCACATTGGCGAGCGACATGCCCGCACCTTCGCTCTCGGGCTGAGGCGCGGGCGCGGCGTCGCCGAACTCCCAATTGCCCCTGCCCTTGCGATCCGTTTCGAGGAAGATGTCCGCGCCTTCGATGGTAACGCTGCGCACATCGACCTGGCTGGAGAGGAGCGGCAGCAGCGCGACCTGAAGCGCGAGCTTTTCCGCAATGAGCATTTGCGGCTTCGTGCCCCACTCGGCGTTGGAGAAACTCACCTGCTCGGCGACAACCGTCGGCACCAGCGAGAAACCGATATGGAGCGGTCCTTCGATCTTCAGTATGCGGCCGGTCGCTTCCTTTGCGGCGGCTTCGATCTGCGGCGCGAAGCGGCCGAGATCGGCAAAGGTGAGCGCATAGAGCGCGCCTGCGAGCAGCAGAACGATGACGACGATGAAACCGAGAAATTTCCTCATGGGTCATGCCCCTCCAGCGGCGGCTTTGGTCGCGTCTGCCCGTCCGGCCCAGAGCGCATCGGCCGCAGGCGCGAGGCCCGCGAAATCCGACAGCACGAGATGCGCCCCGGCGGCATCGAGCTGATGGGGCTCATGATAGCCCCAATCGACGCCGAACGCATGGGTTCCCGCCGCGCGGGCCATCGCCATGTCGTAGCTCGTGTCGCCGACGAGAACCGTGTTGTGCGGCTCCGCCCCGGTTTCGCGGAGCGCACGAAGCAGCATTTCCGGGTGGGGCTTCGACGGCGCATCGTCCGCCGTCTGGAGCGTCACGAAATAGTCGCCAAGGCCGTGGAGATCGAGGGCGTGGCGCAGACCACGCTGCGACTTGCCGGTGGCGATGCCAAGCACCGTATCGCCCCGCTCGCTCAGCGCATCGAGCGCCTCGCGCACGCCGGGGAAAAGCGGCTCGGCAAGATCCTTGCGGGTGCGAAGCTCGTGGAAGGCACCCTTGTAGCTCTCGGTGACGCGGGTGCGGACCGGTGCCTCGACATGCGGCACCAGCGCATGGATCGCCTCCTCAAGCGAGAGGCCGACGATGGACAGCACCTGTTCGCGCGGCAGGGCTTTAAGCCCATGCGCATCGAAGGCGAGGTTCATCGCCGCGACGATCATGTGCTGGCTGTCGACCAGCGTACCGTCGCAATCGAAGACGACAAGGCGGAGGGGAGAGGTCACAGACTCACGCTTTCAAATTTTAGTGTCACCCCGGCACTTGTTGCCGGGGCCCATTGGCCTATCGGTTCAGTTCTTCGTGGAGGTCGTTCCACTCTGGATTGTCACGTTCGATTTGACGAATCTTCCATACTCGTGGCCACTCCTTCATTGTCTTCTCACGTTGAATGGCGAATTCGATATCGCGGAATTCCTCGATATAAACCAACGTGTGAACGCGATACTTTTTCGTGAACTTCGAGCCGATGCCTTGACGGTGTTCAAAAACTCGCCTCGCAAGGTCATTGGTCACGCCGATATAAAGCGTGCCGTGCTTGCGGCTGGCCAGAATGTAAACAAAATAGCTCATGTGACCGCAGCGAGGTGGATTGGATCCCGGCAACAAGTGCACTGCTGTCCGGTTTAATTTTCGAATCCAAATTTAACCGTCATGACCCGGCCCTCCTTCAAACTTTTTTGGCGGGTCATCCACGCCTGCCCCGGCGAAAGCCGGGGTCTTTCTTTCCTGCCTTCC
>PHEF01000111.1:4868-12375 GCA_002842875.1 Alphaproteobacteria bacterium HGW-Alphaproteobacteria-3
TCTGAATTCGGAGCCGATCGGAACATCCGGGTGATCCAGTAAACTCAATTTCGCGGTTCCGAGTCCCGAGTGCTGGCGAACAGGCGTTTCGCTCGCAAAGTCATAGCCTTGAACCAGCCCGGGAAAATTTAAACCGGACAGCAGTGGATCAAGTGCCGGGATGACACCTGTATTTGTATTCAAGTACACACCCACCAGCCCATTCCGTCCACACATACGAGCTACCCCTCCAGCCCCGCGAATGCATCCTCCGCGTCGCGCTCATCGAAGCCGAGAAGTTTCCAGCTTGTCTTCATGTGCGGCGGCAGTTCCGCCTCGATGAACAGGCGCCCGCCATCGGGATGCGCGATGTCGATGGAGCGGGCATGGAGATGGAGCTTGCGCGGGATTTCGCCGCCGGGATGGGCATCGACGCCGCCATATTTGCCGTCGCCGACGATGGGCGTGCCAATGGCGGAAGCATGGGCGCGGATCTGGTGCGTGCGGCCCGTGAGCGGCATGAAGGCGACCCAGGCGAGCTTGTAGGACGCATTGGCAACGGTCGAGAAATGCGTGACGGCATTGCGCGCATCCTCGTCGCCCTTCTCCGCCGCAAAGACGCGCTCGGCGCGCGGCCCGCCCTGCTTCGTCAGCGCGAGGTCGATAGTGCCCTGGCGCGGAACCGGAAGGCCGACGACGAGCGCCCAGTAAATTTTCCGCGCATCCTTTTGCTTGAAGGCGCGGGCAAGCGCCGCCGCCGCCTTCACCGTGCGCGCAAGAACGAGGACGCCGGACGTGTCGCGGTCGAGCCGGTGAACGAGGCGCGGGCGCTCCTTCGCGTCGAAGGTGAGCGCATCGAGCATGCCGTCGAGATGGCGCTCCGTCTTGGTGCCGCCCTGCACGGCGAGGCCGGCGGGCTTGTTCAGCACAAGGACGGATTTGTCCTTGTGGATGACGAGGGAACGGACGAATTCTGCATCCGCATCGCTGACGCCGCGCTCGGGCTTCGGCGCCTGCTTCTCCGCATCCTCACCGAGCGGGGGCACGCGCACGACCTGCCCCGCCGCCAGACGCGCATTCGCCTTCGCCCGCGCCCCGTCGATGCGGACCTGCCCCGTGCGCAACAGCTTTTCGAGGCGCCCATGCGTGAGCATCGGGAAACGCCGCTTGAACCAGCGGTCGAGACGGACGCCATCTTCTTCTTCCGTGACACCGATTTGCGAAACTTCACTCATGCCGGGAATGTCACCCTTGCGATCCAGAGGCCAAAGAAGAGACCGGCAATGCCGAGCGCCACCGAACCGCCGATATAGGCGGCGGCAAGGGCATGCTGCCCGCGCTCGATCATGTTCGCCGCGTCGAGCGAAAAGGCAGAGAAGGTTGTGAAGCCGCCGAGAATGCCGGTGGTGATGAAGCTGCGCATTTCCGGCGAGAGATCGAGACGAAACGCGAAGAGACCGGCAACGAGACCCATGATGAAGGAACCGATGACGTTCACGCCGAACGTGCCCCAGGGAAAATTCGGCCCGAGAAGACGCAGCATCTGCAGGTTGAAGAGATAGCGCCCCGTGGCACCGATAGCGCCGCCCACGGCGACAGCGAAGATGGAATTCATCCGTCCCTCTCTTCTCTCAGCTTGCGCCACCAGGCGAGGCGCTTCGATATCTCGCGTTCGAAACCACGCTCGACCGGCGCGTAGAATTGCTGGCGGCCGACCTCCTCCGGGAAATAATCCTGACCGGAAAAGGCCTGCGGCGCATCGTGGTCGTATTCATAGCCCGCGCCGTAACCAAGCTCCTTCATGAGCCTCGTCGGCGCGTTGAGGATATGCGCGGGCGGTGCGACCGAACCTGTGTCGCGCGCGGAGCGCTTTGCCGCGCCGAAGGCGGAATAGGAGGCATTCGATTTCGGCGCTGTGGCGAGATAGATCGTCGCCTGCGCGAGCGCAAGTTCGCCCTCGGGCGCCCCCAGAAAGTCGAACACGTCTTTCGCGGCCAGTGCCTGATGCACGGCTTCGGGATCGGCGAGGCCGATATCCTCGATCGCGGCGCGGACGAGACGGCGCACAATGTAGAGCGGCTCTTCGCCGCCCACCAGCATGCGCGCGAGCCAGTAGAGCGCGGCATCGCAATCCGACCCGCGGATCGACTTGTGAAGCGCGCTGACGAGATTGTAGTGCCCTTCCCGCCCCTTGTCGTAGAGGGGCGCACGGCGCTGCACGGCGGCGATGAGTTCAGCCGTGTCGAAAGGTTCGGAGGGCGCCAGCGCATGCACCTCTTCCGCGAGATTGAGCGCATAGCGCCCGTCGCCATCCGCCATCGCGCGCAGCGAGGCGCGCGCGTCTTCCGTCAGCGGCAGAGGCGCTTCGTAGAAGCCCTCCGCGCGCGTGAGAAGCTCTTCGAGCGCGGCATCGTCCAGCCGGTTCAGCACCATGACCTGCGCGCGGGAGAGGAGCGCCGCATTGAGCTCGAAGGAGGGATTTTCCGTGGTGGCGCCGACCAGCGTCACCGTGCCGTCCTCCATGACGGGCAGGAAGCTGTCCTGCTGGGTGCGGTTGAAGCGGTGTATCTCGTCGACGAAGAGGAGCGTGCCCTTGCCCGTCTGGCGGCGGCCACGCGCTGCCTCGAAGACTTTCTTGAGGTCCGCGACACCGGAAAAGATCGCCGACATGGGCTCGAAATAGAGGCCGACCTTGTCGGCGAGCAGCCGTGCGATGGTCGTCTTGCCGGTGCCGGGCGGCCCCCAGAAGATGACCGAGGAGAGATGGCCCGCGCCAAGCATGCGCCCGAGCGGGCCCTTGGGGCCGAGCAGATGATCCTGTCCCACCACCTCTTCGAGCGCCTTCGGACGCAGCCTGTCCGCGAGGGGGCGCGGGGCTCCGTCATCCATGCCGGCGGCTTCGAAAAGACTGCTCATGGCCGCTGTGTAGCATGTTTTGGGCGGCTTGTGTTGCAAACCATTCGCAAGGATGGCATGTTTTGCCTCCCGCGCCGGAAATGGCGGGAAAAGGGCAAAAAGCCGGGCAGGAAACGGGCGTCAGATGATCGTTTGCGTGTGCAATGCCAAGAATAGCCAGACCGTCCGCGAGACGCTGACCGGCGCGCCGCATATCGGCACGCCCGCCGCCGCTCACCGCGCCATGGGCTGCAAGCCGCAATGCGGCCGCTGCCTGCCCGCGATTGCAGACCTCATCGAGGAAGTGCGCAACGAGAACGCCGTCGTGACCGCGCTCGCCGCCGCCGACTGACCGGGTCCGGCCGGTCGAAAAATTCGCTCAAAAGCATATTCAACTACCTGTATTCGCTGCTTTTTCTTTTGAAATGCAGGTTTGATCTTCGCGCACCCCGGCCTACTCTTCCTCAACGAGTCGGCGGAAAGAGGTGAAACATGCGCGGCGATGCCAAGGTCATCGAATTCCTGAACAAGGCCCTGAAGATGGAGCTGACCGCCATCAACCAGTATTTCCTGCATGCGCGCATGTTCAGGAACTGGGGGCTGACGCGCCTCGGCGAGATCGAGTATCGCGAATCGATCGACGAGATGAAGCATGCCGACAAGCTGATCGAGCGCATCCTCTTCCTGGAGGGGCTGCCGAACCTGCAGGACCTCGACAAGCTGCTGATCGGCGAGACGCCGGTCGAGTGCATGGAATGCGACCTGAAGCTCGAATATGCGGGCCACGTCTTCTACAAGGAGGCCATCGCCTATTGCGAACAGGCCCGCGACTATGTGAGCCGCGAAATCTTCGAGCGCATTCTGGAGGACGAGGAAGAGCATATCGACTTCCTCGAGACGCAGCTTGAGCTCGTGAAGACGGTCGGCCTGCAGAACTACCTGCAGTCTCAGATGGGGGAAGCCGAGGGGTCTTAGCAGGCTTCCTTTTTTTTCGTCATTGCGAGCGAAACGAAGCAATCCAGGGGCTGCAGACACAGAGCTTGCGGCCCCTGGATTGCTTCGTCGGCTTCGCCTCCTCGCAATGACGGCCAAGTTAAGGCGGGAAACTCTTCTACCCGCCGACCGTCGCGGAAAAGACGCGCTCGCCGCGCTTCACCGAGAAATCCCATTGCGGGCGGCGCGTGGCCGTCACCTTCACGAGATCGGCCACCGTCTCGATCCGCTGACCCGCGACCTCCACCACGATGTCGCCACGCTGGAACTGGATCCGGTCGGCGGCGGAGCCGGGCTCGACCTGCGCGATGACGACGCCCCCACCGCCCATCGTGTCGAGGCCGAGCTTGTCGGCGATGGCGGGCGACAGATTGGCGACGGTTGCGCCGGCAAAGGGATTGCGTCCCCCGATCTCCGTTTCATCCGCAGGCGGAACTTCCGGCGGCGCGAGGAGCGCAACCTCCGCCTCGCCCGTCCGGCCGTCGCGCAGATAGGAAATCTTCGCCTTGCCGCCGAGCCCCTTGGTGGCGAAGCGGTAGCGCACGGCCTGCGGATCCTCGACACCGAAACCGTCGACCGCGCGGATGACGTCGCCGACTTTCAGCCCCGCCTTGTCCGCCGGACCGCCTTCATAGATGTCGCGAATGAGACTGCCGCCCGGACGGTCGAGCCCGAGGGACTGGGCAAGTTCGCTATCGAGGGGTTGCAGCGCCGCACCGAACCAGGGCCGCTTCACCCGGCCGCCGTCGCGGGCACTGGCGACGACGCTCTCCACCATGTTGGAGGGGATCGCAAAGCCGATGCCGACACTGCCGCCCGATTGCGAATAGATGGCGGTATTGATACCGATGAGACGGCCATCCGTGGTGACAAGCGCGCCGCCGGAATTGCCCGGATTGATGGCGGCATCCGTCTGGATGAAGAACTGATAGTCCGACGCGCCGACATGCGTGCGCGCGAGCGCGGAGACGATGCCGGAGGTCACCGTCTGGCCGACGCCGAAGGGATTGCCGATGGCGAGCACGATGTCGCCGACCTCCAGCGCATCGGAATTGCGGAAGGTGAGATGGGGCAGCTTCTGCTTGCCATTGTCGATGCGCAGCACCGCAAGGTCGGTGCGCTCGTCGGCCAGCACCAGCGTCGCCTCGAATTCACGCCGGTCGGAGAGCGCGACAGTGAACTGCTCGCCGCCCTTGACGACATGGAAGTTCGTGACGATGAGGCCCGCTGCTTCGACGTTGGCGCCGGAGCCCAGCGACTGCTGCACACGCTCGCGCGGCACGCCGAAGCTGAAGCGATTGCCGAAGAACTGCTGAAAGAAGGGATCGTTGAAGAAGGGCGAACGCGCGCTCTCCTTCACCACGCGCTTCGTGTAGACATTGACGACGGCGGGCGCGACGCGCTTCACCACCGGCGCATAGGAAAGCTCGACCTCCGCGCGGCCCGACGGCACCCGCTTCTCCGTCTCGGCATGCGCCGCCCATGGGAAGAAGGCAAGCACCGCGCCGAACAGCGCGGCCGCGAGCGCCATGACAGCCGCGCCCGTCCAGGAAGTCTCCGACAACATTTCCACCACCATTGAGCTCGCCCCCGAAGGACGGGCATTCGGCCTCAAAAGCCCCAACCGGTATCGACCGCCGCGCGCGAATTTTGCGGGCGGCGGCACGGCATGACAAGGCTCAATTACCCTTGGCCGCGTTACGGAGTTGTCACGCTGGAGAGCAAAGAAAAAGGGCGGCGCCCGGAGGTGCCGCCCTCAATTCTTTCAGGAAGCCCTTCGATCAGGCTTCTTCGGTCTCGTCCGAGAAGACCGGACCCGAATCCTGCCCCTTCGCGCTCTCGTCGCGATCGACAAACTCGATCACAGCCATCGGCGCGCTGTCGCCATGGCGGAAGCCCGCCTTGAGGACGCGGATGTAGCCGCCCTGACGCTCCTGGTAGCGGGGCCCAAGCACGTCAAAGAGCTTCGCGGCCCAGACCTTGTCCGGCAGCGCCGCATAGGCCTGACGGCGCGCATGCAGATCGCCCCGCTTGCCCAGCGTGATGAGCTTTTCGACGTAGGGACGCAGTTCCTTGGCCTTGGGCAGCGTCGTGACGATCTGCTCATGCTTGATGAGCGCGATCGCCATGTTCGCGAACATGGCCTTGCGGTGGCTTGCGGTCCGATTGAGCTTGCGGCCGGAATTTCCGTGGCGCATGGGCCCTTCTCCTCATTAGGTGCGGCGTCGTCAGGACGCGGCAAACATTGACTTAGTACTGATCTTCGTACCGCTTCGCCAGCTCTTCGATATTCTCCGGCGGCCAGTTCGGGACTTCCATTCTCGTTCTTCAGGCAGTTGGCCGAACGGACGGAGAGTTCCAGTTCGTCGACCTTCTTCAGGAGTGCCGCATTGAACTCGAGTTCCGGACGGCTTTCCTCGACATGCTTCTGCTCGGGCTCTTCGAAGTTCACGAAGGTCTGGAGCTGGTCCTGCAGGATGCGCGCGGCATAGGCGACCGAATCCTCCGGCGTAATGGCGCCGTTCGTCTCGATCTGCAGCGTGAGCTTGTCATAGTCGAGAACCTGGCCCTCGCGGGTGTTCTCGACCTTGTAGGAGACGCGCTTGACCGGGCTGTAGAGGCTGTCGATCGGGATAAGGCCGATCGGCGCATCTTCCGGACGGTTACGGTCGGAGGCGACATAGCCCTTGCCGAGCGCAACGGTGAACTCCATGCGGATTTCCGCACCCTCGTCGAGCGTGCAGATGACGAGTTCGGGGTTCAGCACTTCGATGTCGGCGCCGGCCGTGATGTCGCCGGCGGTGACGACGCCCGGGCCCTTCTTCGAGAGCGCCATGCGCTTCGGGCCTTCGGCATGAAGACGCAGCGCAAGATTCTTGATGTTCAGGATGATGTCCGTCACATCCTCGCGGACACCCGCGATGGAGGAGAACTCATGCAGCACGCCGTCGATCTGCACGGCCGTGACAGCCGCGCCCTGGAGCGACGACATCAGCACGCGGCGAAGCGCATTGCCAAGCGTGAGGCCAAAGCCGCGCTCGAGCGGCTCGGCGACGACCGTCGCGAAACGCTGCGCGTCATGGCCCGAATTGATTTCGAGCTTGTTCGGTTTGATAAAGCTCTTCCCAGTTCTTCTGGATCACGTCGATAACCTCGTCCGTCGTTTGCGGAACGCTCACACGCTCCGGGCGGGAGACATCCGCCACCTGATCTCTTTAACGTCCGCTCCACCATTCAATCGTGCGAGCGTGGGACGTGGCCACTGCGCGAGCAGCAGCCGGATACCGGTCGTTAGACGCGGCGCCGCTTCGGCGGGCGGCAACCATTGTGCGGGATCGGCGTCACGTCACGGATGGTCGTGACGGTGAAGCCCACCGACTGCAGCGCGCGAAGCGCCGACTCGCGGCCCGAACCCGGACCGCAAACCTCGACTTCGAGGGTGCGCATGCCGTGTTCCATGGCCTTCTTGCCCGCATCTTCCGCCGCCATCTGCGCGGCGAAGGGCGTCGACTTGCGGCTGCCCTTGAAACCCATCATGCCAGCCGACGACCACGAAATCGCATTGCCCTGCGCGTCCGTGATCGTGATCATGGTGTTGTTGAACGTGGAATTCACGTGGGCGACGCCCGACGAGATATTC
>PHEF01000112.1 GCA_002842875.1 Alphaproteobacteria bacterium HGW-Alphaproteobacteria-3
CGCACAAGATCGAACCGCAATAACAGGGGCAACATCGAACAAAACATCGGCCCTCATACCCGGCAACCTCCAATGCGACGGTTTCGCAGAGGAATCCTTCGGGGAGGGTCGAAATTTGTGAAGCGTCAGCGAAACAAATTTCGGGGCGGGGAATGGGTGTGCCTCACCCCCGCCCCGAAAAATTCTTCGCTTTTGCTCGAATTTTGTCGACCCACCCCCAGGGGCGGGTGGAAGGCGAGGCTTGCATGCACGGCCATGCGGACGACCCTGCTGCCTAAGGCGCGGGAAACTGCGTCAGCGGATTGTAGGGCAAGTCCGTATTGCCGTAGTCGACGCCCATATGAGTAAGTTCGGAGGTCACCTGCGAGCGGTGATGGGTGGCGTGATTGAAGAGTTGCGACCACCAGAAGCTGCGCGGCATGCGGCGGCCGGACGGCATGACGATCTCCTCGTCGAACCAGCCGGGCGCGGCGCTTTCGCAGGCGAGCCTGAGCCGCGCGTCGAGGCCGATGCGGGCGGCGCGGAGATTTTCGAATTCCGTTTCGACGCGGCGTTTCGGATCGAAGGGCGGCGGCATGACGCCCTGGATGTAACCGAAGAGATGCGTGTCGACCATGAGGATATGGTCGAGCGTCGCGGCCATGCCGCCGAAGAACATGCCGCGGTCGCGGGTGAGTTCCTCGCGGGGGAGCGCCGCCAGCGCGCCGCAGAGCTTTTCGTTCTGCCACTGGTTGTAGCGCGAAAACTCGATGGCGATGGGCGCGTAGCCGCTCATGCCAGCAGCCGCTCGATTTCGTCCACCAGCAGCTTGTCGAGCGGGCTCACCTTGCTCGGATAGAGGTTCACAAGCTCGCCTTCCGGCCCGATCAGATATTTGTGGAAGTTCCAGCGGGGCCGCGCGTCCTCGCCCGCGACTTGCGACACCCAGAGATAGAAGGGATGCGCCTCCGCGCCGACGACCTGCTGCTTGGCGGTCATGGGGAAGGTGACCGAATAATTCACCTCGCAGAAGGTGGCGATCTCTTCCTCGGTGCCCGGCTCCTGCGCGCCGAAATCGTTCGACGGCACGCCGATGATGGTGAGGCCGCGCTGGCGGTATCGCTCCCAGAGGCCCTGCAGCTCGCGGTACTGGGGCGTGAAGCCGCATTGGCTCGCCGTGTTGACGATGAGAACGGGCTTCCCCGCGAAGCGCGACAGCGGCAGTGCCTCGCCCGCGATGGTGCGGAATTCGAATTCCCAGGCCGACATCGGATGGCTCCTCGTCTATGCTGCGGCGCTCATTATAGCATGGGCGCGACGGACGGCGAGCGGGGGACTTCATGTGCGATACGCTGGTGGCGAGGGGCGGGGCGACGGCGAGCGGCGCGATGCTGTTTGCCAAGAATTCCGACCGGGAGGCGAACGAGGCGCAGTATCCCTTTTTCGCACCCGCCGCGATGCATGAAGCGGGCGCGTCGCTGCGCTGCACCTATATCGACATTCCGCAAGCGGCCCGCACCCATGCCGTGCTGCTGTCGCGGCCCTTCTGGATGTGGGGCGCGGAGATGGGGACGAACGAACATGGCGTCACCATCGGCAACGAGGCGGTGCATGCGAAGATCGCGCCGGGGGCAACGCCTTCGCTCATCGGCATGGACCTGTTGCGGCTCGGGCTCGAACGGGGCGCGAGCGCCGGGGAAGCCCTCGACGTCATCACGCGGCTTCTCGGCGAATTCGGACAAGGCGGGAACTGCGCCCACAAGGGCCGCTTCGAATATCACAACTCCTTCATCGTCGCGGATGCGCGCGACGCCTTCGTGCTCGAAACGGTGGGGCGCGAATGGGCGGTGGAGCGGGTTACGCACAAGCGCAGCATTTCGAACGCCTATACGATCGGGCGCGGCGCCGAACGGCTGAGCCCGGGCGCGGAGGCGCTGGCGAGCGACCACGGGCTGATGACGCCCGGCGGGACGTTCGACTTCGCGGACAGTTTCGCGAACCGGAAGCGCTCGGCGCTTGCGAGCGGGCACCGGCGCTGGTGCCGGACGACGGAACTGCTGACGGGGCATGGACGCGCGCTCACGGCGCGCGACATGATGCGGTTCTTGCGCGACCATGGCGCGCAGGCGGCGCGGCAGCCGGACTGGCGGCCGGACGGCATTCTCGGCGGCGCGGTTTCGGCGCATGCGAGCTACGGGCCGGTCAGGCGCTTCGGACAGACGACGGCGTCATGGGTGGCGGAGACCGGCGAGGGGCGGGCGGTCCACTGGCTGACCGCGACGTCGGCGCCCGATACGGGCATCTTCAAGCCGGTGTTTTTCGGGCCGGGCTGGGCCAATGGCAAAGAACGAGCGGCGCTCCCCGATTTCGGACCCGCGCCGAGCGACGTGTTCGACGCGAGGACGCGCTGGTGGCGCCATGAGCGGCTGCACCGGGCGGTGCTGCGAAACTATCCCGAGCGCATGGCCGCCTATGCCGGCGAGCGCGACCGGCTGGAAGCGCGCTTCATCGGCCAGGTGGAGGCCCTGCTGAAGCGCGGCGGGAGCGCGGCGGAGGCGGGCGCGTTGTCGCGGGATATCTGGCGGGAAGCCGATGCCGCCGAGGCGCGCTGGTATGAGCGGGTCCGGAAAATCCCGGAGAACCCGGCCTACCGGCCCTCGGCGCCGATGGCCGCGCATTGGGGCGGGCTCGCCCGGCAGGCGCGGATGAGGGGGTAGGCCCCCACCCGAAAATCCGCGTTCCGCGAATTTTCGACCTCCCCGCAAGGGGGAGGTGAGGGTTTACATAGTTAACGGTTTTGCAAGGGCTGCGGCTTACGGTGAAGAACAGATGAATTTCTTCCGGGCCCGCATCCTGTTGGGGGGCTCGCGCGACTTCGGGGAACCCGCGCCATGCCGATGCCTTTGCCGCTCAAGCATCTTGCCGCGACCTTGCTCTATGCCGTCCCGTCGATCGGGCTTGCCTATGGGCTCATCCATTTCTTCGGCTTCGATCCGAAGCTCGCAGCGCTTGGCGGGCTCATTGCCGCGCTGCTCGGCGCGGAGGCGCATGCCGCGATCTCGCGCACCATCGAGCGCAAGGCCGTGCGCAAGGAATTGCAGGAACTGACGAGCCTCGCCGCCGGGCTGTCGCGCGACCTCGACGACGCAGCCGACAAGATCGTCGAGCTGGAAGAACGCTTCGAGCGCGAGACGACGGAGCGCATGGAACGCATCTTCTCGGAAATCCGCGTGATCGAGAGCCTCGTGAAGCGGCTGGCCGAGACGCGCGAATTCACCACGGCGATCTCGACGCCCGCCGTGGCGGAGATTGCCGATCCGGTGGAGACGGAAGCGGTGCTTCCCGCCGCCGATAGCGACGTGCCGCCGCCCAAGCCCGAAAAGCGGCTCGAGCACATGAACGATTCCGAATTGCTGGAGACGATCCGCCGTTCGCTCGAAACGAACCGCGTGGACCTCTACCTGCAGCCGGTGGTGAGCCTGCCGCAGCGCAAGACGCTCTATTATGAGGGCCTGTCGCGGCTGCGCACCGACAAGGGCGAACTCATCATGCCGCGCGACTATATGCGCGTGGCCGAACCCGCCGGCATGATGCCGACGGTCGACAACATCCTGCTCTTCCGTTGCATCCAGGTCGTGCGCAAGCTCGCGCAGCGCAACAGCAAGGCCGGCGTCTTCTGCAACATCTCCGCCTTCTCGCTGCTCGACGAGGACTTCTTCCCGCAGTTCATCGAATACATGCAGCACAATACCGACCTCGCGCAGCACCTCATCTTCGAGTTCAGCCAGATGACGGTGAACGGCGCCGGGCCTGTGGAACGCGCGAGCCTCGAGGCGCTGGCCGCGCTCGGCTTTCGCTTCTCGATGGATCAGGTGACCAATCTGCGCTTCGACGCGGGCTCGCTGCACGACCGCAACTTCCGCTTTGTGAAGGTGTCGGCCGCGACCATGCTGGAGGGCACCTATGCGGCGGGCGACATTCACGCCGCCGACCTCAAGGAACTTCTGCGGCGCAACGGCATCCAGCTCATCGTCGACAAGGTCGAGCATGAGCGCGAAGTGGTGGACGTGCTCGACTTCGATGTCGAACTCGGACAGGGCTACCTCTTCGGCGAGCCGCGCCCGGTGCGCGACAGCGTGCTGAAGGACGAGCCGAATAGTCTGAATGGAGCCGCCAATGACCAGTTCCCAAATTGCCTATTCGACCAAGGAAGAGGTCGAAAAGTTCAAGAAGGACGCGAAGAAGTTCGCGGACAAAGCGACTGCGAATCCTACAGCCGCGCTGGCCACTCTGGTGGAACTTGGCATCTACACCAAGTCGGGACGGCTAACCTCCGCTTACGGAGGCACCCCCAAGAAAAGGAAAAAGTAGCCTTTGCACAGGCTCTCCTCTTCCTTTGTTCTTGGCTACCACGGCTGCGACAGAGACGTTGCCGAAAAGCTTCTCGCCGGGAGCGAGTTCAACCAAAGTCAAAATGTGTACGACTGGCTCGGCCCCGGAATTTATTTCTGGGAGGCCAACCCTCAGCGCGGTCTGGAATACGCCGCGCTGTTGAAGAGGCTTGGACGCGGCAAAATCCGAAAGCCTGCCGTTGTAGGCGCGGTCATTGAATTGGGCCTTTGCCTCGACCTCACAACCTCAACGAGCAACGAACCGCTTGTTGAAGCGCACAAGAAGCTTTCCAGTATCCATGAAGAGGCCGACCTTGCGCTGCCCGAGAATAGCGGCGACATGATGCGCCGCGATCTGGACTGCGCCGTTATTCGAATTCTGCACAAGATTCGGGAAGACGCCGGTGAACAGCAGATCGACACGATAAAAGGCGCCTTCATTGAGGGAGAGCCGATCTACCCCAATTCCGGGTTTCGAACAGAAACGCATATCCAGATATGTGTTCGGACACCTCAAAGCATAAAAGGCGTCTTTCGGGTGCGGTCATAAGACAGTGACGCTCGGTTGACAGGGGTGGGCCCCCGGCTATCTTGCCCCGGCAACCAGCCGAGAGAGCGATCCCATGAGCCTTGCCGACCTGAAGCCCGTCATCGAACGCGCCTTCGAGAACCGCGACCGGATCAACGCCCAGACGAAGGGCGAGGTGCGGGACGCCGTGAACGAGGCGTTGAACGCACTCGACAGCGGCAAGGCGCGGGTCGCGGAGAAATTTCAGGGCACATGGGAAGTGCATCAGTGGCTGAAAATGGCCGTGCTGCTGTCCTTCCGCCTCAACGACATGGGGCTGATCGCGGGCGGACCCGGCGAAAACACGAACTGGTGGGACAAGGTGCCGTCCAAGTTCGAGGGCTGGGGCGAGGCGGAATTCCGGGCGGGCGGCTTCCGCGCCGTGCCGGGCGCCGTGGTGCGCCGCTCGGCCTATATCGCGCCGAACGTCGTGCTGATGCCCTCCTTCGTCAATCTCGGCGCCCATGTGGACGAGGGGACGATGGTGGACACATGGGTCACCGTCGGCTCCTGCGCGCAGATCGGGAAGAACTGCCACCTGTCGGGCGGCGTCGGCATTGGCGGCGTGCTCGAACCCCTGCAGGCGAACCCGGTCATCATCGAGGACAATTGCTTCATCGGCGCGCGCTCGGAAGTGGTCGAAGGCGTGATCGTGGGCGAGGGCGCGGTGCTCTCCATGGGCGTCTTCATCTCGGCCTCGACCAAGATCATCGACCGGGCGACGGGCGAGATCCATATCGGCAAGGTGCCGCCTTATTCGGTGGTCGTGCCGGGATCGCTGCCGGGCAAGCCGAACCCGGACGGCGCGCCCTCCCCCAGCCTTTATTGCTGCGTGATCGTGAAAACGGTGGACGCGCAGACCCGCGCCAAGACGGCGATCAACGAGCTGCTGCGGGACTGAAGAAAGCCTCTCCCCCAGAGCCGTCACGGCCCGATTTATTCGGGCCGTCCACGTCTTTGCGCAATCCCGGAAAGAAGCCCGGAAGAAAGAAAGTCGTGGATGGCCGGGTCAAGCCGGGCCATGACGAATTTGCAGACGGGCTGCTGTTTTCGGCTCACAAGCCGAATTTGACGCTCCCGCGGGGGCACGGTAGAGCTTTGGCCCATGAACGCGCCCGCCTCACCCGCCTCGCCTTACGATCCGCTTGAGATCGCCAGGGAACTCATCCGCTGTCCGAGCGTGACGCCGGAGGATGCGGGAACGCTTGCCGTGCTCGAAAAGTGGCTGACGCCGCTCGGCTTCACCTGCGAGCGGATGCGCTTTTCCGACGACGGCACACCCGACATCGACAATCTCTATGCGCGCTTCGGGACCGGCGCCCCGCATTTCTGCTTCGCCGGGCACACGGATGTCGTGCCGGTGGGCGACGAGGCGGCCTGGACGACCGATCCCTTCGGCGCGGAAGTGCGGCAGGGCCGGCTCTACGGGCGCGGCGCGGCCGACATGAAGAGCGCGGTGGCGAGCTTCGTCGCGGCGACGCAGCGGCTGGTAGCGGAGGGCTTTCAGGGTTCGATCAGCCTCCTCATCACCGGCGACGAGGAAGGCCCAGGCGTCAACGGCACGGCGAAGATGCTCGAACGGCTCGCAAGCCGGGGCGAGAAGATCGACCATTGCCTCGTCGGCGAGCCGACCTGCGTCGACAAGCTCGGCGACATGGTGAAGGTCGGACGGCGCGGCAGCATCAATGGCTGGCTCACCGTCTACGGCACGCAAGGTCATGTCGCCTATCCGCATCTCGCCGACAATCCGCTGCCGCGGCTGCTCGAAATGCTGCGGCGGCTCGATGCGCAGGTGCTGGACGAGGGGACGGATCATTTCCAGCCCTCGAACCTCGAAATCACGACGGTCGATGTCGGCAACAAGGCGACCAACGTCATTCCGGGCGTCGCGCGGGCCGTCGTCAACATCCGCTTCAACGACCGGCACACGGGCGCGGGGCTCGACCTCTGGATGCGCAGGGTGCTCGACGCGGTGACGCAGGAAATGGGTGGGCGCTACGAGTTCACGACGAAGATTTCCGGCGAAGCCTTCATGACGGAGCCGGGGGATTTCTCCGCGCTCGTTGCAGCCGCCATCGAAAAGGTGACGGGGATCGCCCCGGAGCTTTCGACCACCGGCGGCACATCGGACGCGCGCTTCATCCGCGCTTACGCACCCGTGATCGAATTCGGCCTGCCCAATGCGACCATGCACAAGGCGGACGAGAATGCGGGCGTTACCGACATCGCCCGCCTCGCCGACATCTACGAAGCCATATTGCGCGGCTATTTCGCCGGGCGGGTCTCTTGAACGCAGCCGGCATCACCAACGGGCTGACCGGCGCATGGCGCATCGCCATGAGGGATCCTCGCGCGCAGGCGTGCTTCGAACTGAGCACCGACGGCGCGATCAGAAGTTTCACGGCGCTGCTTCTCTCGCTGCCCATCGTTTTCTTCACCGCGACGCTTTCCTGGCGCTTTGCGCGCGAGGCGTTCGACATCGGCGGCGACATCTCCTTCGGCCTCTTCATCACCACCGAGATATTGAGCACCGTTCTCTACTGGGCGCTCTTCCTCGCGGCGATGGCACGCGTCGCGCGGGCACTGAAGCTGCAGGCATCCTATACGGCCTATCTCATCACCTATAACTGGGGCACGCTGTTCACGACCATCGTCTTCGCGTTGCCGCTCGTTCCGCATGCGCTCGGCCTCTATCCGGCGAGCACGGGCTTCCTGCTCGCGGTGCCGACGCTGGCGCTGCTTGCCTGGTATCGCTGGCTGATCGCGCGCGAGGTGCTGGGCGCGGAGGCGGGTCCCGCCATCGCGATCGTCATTTTCGAGATCGTTCTCAGCCTTTCCGTCGATCAGGTGCTCGGCATGCTTCTGATGCCCGGCGCGGGAGTTTCAGCATGAGCGGCAAAAGCGACCGGCCCATCGGCGTCTTCGACAGCGGCATCGGCGGCATCACGGTGCTGAAGGCGCTGCGCGCGGCGCTGCCGCATGAAGACCTCGTTTATCTGGGCGACACGGCGCGCCTTCCCTATGGCACCAAGAGCCCGGAAACGGTGACCGCCTATGCGACGCAGGCGACGAAGCATCTGCTCGGCCATGATGTGAAGATGGTGGTGATCGCCTGCAACACGGCATCCGCCGTCGCGCTCGGGCCGCTAAAGGAGGCGCTGGCGCCCATCCCCGTGATCGGGGTGATCGAGCCCGGCGCGAAGGCGGGCGTGAAGGCGACGAAGACGGGCCGCATCGGCGTCCTTGCGACGGAAGCGACCGTGAAGGGCAGCGCCTATGCGCGCGCGATCCATGCGCTGAGGCCGGACGCGGAAATCGTGCAGGCGCCTTGCGGACTTTTTGTGACGCTCGCCGAAGAAGGCTGGACGAAAGGCGAGGTCGCGGAGGCGGCGGCGAAGCGCTATCTCGCGCCGCTCTTCAAGGGACGCAACGCCCCCGACACGCTTGTGCTGGGCTGCACGCATTTCCCCGTCCTCGCAAGCGTCATCGGAAAGGTGGCCGGCAAGGGCGTGAAGCTCGTCGACTCGGCGGCGACGACCGCAAAGGCGGTGGAAGAAGCGCTTCGCGATCAAGGCCTCGCGACCAAGCGGCGGCGCAAGGGAAAGACGCGCTTCCTCGCCACCGACAGCACGGAACGCTTCGCGCGCGTCGGCGGCATCTTCTTCGGCGAGGCGATCCGCGCGAAGGACGTCGAGCTTGTGGATATCAAGCCGGAGTGAGGCTTCCAGAACCAAAAAATAGTGTCATGCCCGGACTTGATCCACTGCTGTCCGGTTTAAATTTTCAATCCCGAATTTAACCGTCATGACCCGGCCCTCCTTCAAACTTTTTTGGCGGGTCATCCACGCCTGCCCCGGC
>PHEF01000113.1 GCA_002842875.1 Alphaproteobacteria bacterium HGW-Alphaproteobacteria-3
TCTGTACCATGCAACCGTCTCCTTGAAGCCGCGCGCGACCCCGATTTCGGGTCGCCATATGTTCTGCGGCGGCTGGCGGCCCGCATGGGAGCCCCAGTCTGAATGAAGAATCTCCCGGGCCTTTCCCGGGGTCAACATCGGGATACGCCCGGTTATACGTGCAGCAGCCGCGCCCGCAACGCCCGCCATGCGCAAGGCGAGGCCGGGGACCGGAACTCTCAGAGGTTCTACCCCGAGAGCCTCTCCCGCCGCCACGGCAATCTCGTCCCACGAATATCCGCCGGCGCGCTCATCCGTGAGTTCGAAAGTGCCCCCCGAACAGTCATGATCGCACAGGCTCGCGATTGCCGCCGCCGCGTCGGTTGCATGAATAAGGGCAACGCGTGCGTCCGGTGCGCGCGGTACCGGAAATATGCGACGGCTGGCGGCCTGAAATATCGCCAGCGTTTCCCTGTCCCAGGGGCCGTAAATCGCGCATGGCCGGACGATTCCCCAGTCGCGCAATGACCCCGCCGCCTTGGCCGCGACCTCCTCGGCTTCGCGTTTCGTCGCGGCATAGGCCGACAGGCCGGGCTCGCGTGCCGCCATCGAGGATACCAGCAGGAGCTTCCGCGCCTCAGGTTCGCATTCATTGAGCACGTTCATGAGATTGGCCGTGCCGTCGACATTCGCGACCCGGAAGGCGGCGGCGTTCGGCGCCTTGATGAGGCCGGCCGCGTGAACCACGGTGCCGGCACCGCGCACCAGTTCGCGCAGCGCGCCCTTGTCCGACAGGTCGCCCGGCACGACCTCAAGATTCAAATCGGCAAATTGAGGGTAGACGGGATACTGCCTCGCCAGAATGCGGACCTGCCAACCCCGGCTTGCCAGGGCGGTGACGATATAGCGGCCAAGAAAACCGGTCGCACCTGTGACCGCCGCGAGCCGGGCCACGGCTAAACCGGCCGGAGCTCGGCGACGGCGGCATCCGGCGTCTGCCGGGAGACGAAACGGTCGGTCTTGCCCTCTCCGAATGCCGACGCCAGATACATCTGGCGTGCTCCGGCGCGGCTCAGTTTGCCGGAGGAGGTCCGCGGCAAGGTGTTGGGGGGAACGAGCACGGCCTCGCAGTCGAACCCGGCCGCCGCGCGAATCGTTTCAACGACCGCCTGACGCAGGTTCTCGCGCGCCGCCTCGACCGAGGTGCGGCATTGAACGAGGAGAATGACGCGCTCCTTTTCCGCCTCGTCGAGAGAGAAGGCCGCAACGTCTCCGCTGCGCAGCCCCTCTACCTGATGCTCGGCCGTCCATTCGAGGTCTTGCGGCCAGACGTTCCGGCCATTGACGAGGATAAGGTCCTTGCTGCGCCCGGTGATGACGAGTTCGCCATCCAGAAGATAGCCAAGGTCGCCGGTGTCCAGCCATCCGCCGGGCAGCATCACGCGCGCCGTTTCATCGCGATTGCCGAAATATTCCTGCATCAGGCTCGGCCCGCGGACGAGAACGCGGCCGACTTCGCGGTCGGGCAGGATGTTCCCGTCCGGATCGCGAATTTCGAGATCGTGACCCGGCAAGACCTTCCCGCAGAGCACGAAGTCGCGCATGCGGGTTTTCCCGCCGGCGTAATCCATTGGCGCGGGCACCGCGCGGGCTTCCGCCTCCAGCCGGTCGAGATCGACATGGTCGATCTCGATGCCCCGGTCCAGCGGCGAGAAGCTGATGGCGAGGGTGGCTTCCGCCATGCCATAGCTGGCGACGAAAGCTTCCTTCCGGAAGCCGCAGCCCTGAAAGACATCGGCGAACTGAGCGAGCGCCGCCGGGCGGATCATGTCGCCGCCGATCCCCGCCACGCGCCATGTGGAAAGATCGATATTGTCGATCGAAGCCTTGGCGGCGCGACGCACGCAAAGGTCGTAACCGAAAGACGGACTGTAGGAAAGGGTGCCGCCGTTCTGCGATATAAGCAACGGCCAGACGAGCGGCCGGCGCGCGAACTCCCGTGTGGCGACATAGTCGACCGACATCTGCGTCGCCACGGGCGTCAGCAGAAGTCCGACGAGGCCCATGTCGTGATAGAAGGGCAGCCATGACGTGCAGCGATCCTGCACGTGCGCATTGATGCCGTCGCGCGCAATGCTTCGCGTGTTGGCAAGGAGCGCGCGCTGCGTCACCGCCACGCCCACCGGGAAACGCGTGCTCCCCGACGAAAATTGCAGGTAGGACAAGTTGTTCTCCCCGACATGCGGGAGGTCCGCGCCGTCCTCGGGAATTCCGGCGAACAGTTCGAGCGTACCGACCGCCTTCAGATCGAGCGGCTCGGCCGCTTGCACGATCATGTCGAGAACGGATGCGGGGCTCAGCACCGCGCTTGCGCCCGAAGATTCGAGCATGCGGCGGATATGTTCCACATAACCCGTCCGTCCGCCGAACGCGGCGGGAAGCGGCAGCGGCACCGGCACGAGGCCCGCATACTGGCAGGCGAAGAAGGCGCGCAGGAAATCGGCATCGGTTTCGGCAACAAGCGCCATACGCTCGCCTTCCGCCAGTCCGGCCCGCCTCATGCGGCGGGCAAGGCTTATGGCTTCCTCCCGGAGATCCCGGTAGGTGAGCGTTTCGAGGAGCTCGCCCCGGCCGGAATAGAAGTTGGCACCCGAATGGCCAGCCGCCGCGTAGTCAAGCGCTTCGACCAAAGAAGAAAAATCGCCCATACGGAGCTTGCGCCCGCTACCGTCCGTCGGCGTCTTTTCACTCATCGCGTATCCCCAGCGTTACAACTTTATAAAATGTCTATAACAATCGGCCGATAAGAGCCAATCGTCATAACAAACACGATGTCGTGTTTCTGGGGCGATGGTTACCGGTTCCAGCGCTGCTGCGGCCGGCCGGGATGTGCGCGGGAGAGGCCAATTAACCATTTGCGAGGGCACAGGCCGGTTCTTCGGCCGATCGCCGGCGGTATCAGGAGCCGGTTCCGGGCGCTCGCTGCCGGCGGAGCCACTTTTCGGCCAAAATGAGGAGCCCGGCGATGTTCAGGACATTGGCGGTCAGGGTGGCGATACCGGCCCCCGCCAGGCCGGCCGAGAGGCACAGGGGAAAGAGAAGGGCGAGATAGACCCCCGTCGAGACGCCATGAACGGCAAGCACGGCATGCGCCCTGTTGGCCGAGATCAGCAAGGGCTGCAGCGGAAATGCCCACAGACGCACCGCCGCGGCCACACCCAGGAGCACCATGACGCCGTAAGCCGCGACATAGTCGGGCCCGGCAACCGCATTCAGCAGCCAGGCCCCGATCGCCGCAAGTCCGCCGACAAGGACCGTCGCCCCCATGCCGGCCATAAGCGCCGACCGGAACACGAAGCTTCGTATCCGGACGATTTCGTTCCTCGCCGCCAGACGGGCGAGTTCGGGATAGATGGCGGGCGTCAGCAACTTCGTCGGCACCGTCACTGCCTCGGCAAGCTGGCGCCCCACCCGGTAGAGCGCGGCCGCCGGCGCGCCGAGCAAGGCGCCGACCGCAAGCGTGCCGAAATGCGTGGATGCGAGCCCCAGCGTGGTGTTGAAATTGGTTGACCAGACAAAACGCCAGACCTTGCGCGTCGGTCGCCAGACGGCCGGAAGGGCATCCGCTTCGGCCTGCAGGATGTTGCGCCGGCGAAGCTCTCTCAGCGCCATCCCGATCAGGGTGCTCCCCGATATCAGCGTCGCCGTAAACCAGACAAGAAGATAGATTTCGAGACCGGCGCCCGAGAGAAAGGCGAGAGCGGCCCCGGCAAGCCGGACGAACGAACCCAGGGAGCTTTGCAGCGCGATCAGGTCGAAGCGGTCAAGCAGCCGCAAGATGCCGACCGGCGTGGCAGTCGCCATGAAGAGAACCGAGATGACATAGACCCGGACCAGCGGCACGACCTCGTCGCTCCACCCGAACAATCTCTGCGCCACGGCGACGCCGCCGAAAGCCAGGATGAAACCCGCGGCCGCGCCAATGAGATCGAGCTTGACGGTAAACCACAGGACACGGCGCAGGTCCGCCATGCGTCCGTCGCTCCATGCGGGCGTGCCATAGGTGAGCACCGCCTGCCATGACTGGAATTTGACAAGCTCGCCGACCGATTGCGCATAGGTGTGGATGAGGATCAGCGTTCCAAAAGCCTCGAGGCTCAGGCCGCGCGCCGCAAGAGCAAGATAAGCGAGGCTGAACAGGCCGTTGGCCGATTTGCCGCCGAGCAGAACGGAGGCATTGCCGACAAGGCGCCTTATCAGGACGTCTCCGGTCCAGCTTTGCCATGCCGGCCGGAGAAGGGCGGCGAGCTTGCGGTACCTGTTTTTACCGCCGGTCATCGGGAGGCTCGGCGCGCCGGTTCGCCGGAAGCATTCGTCCCCGTTGCGCCAGACAACGCGCGCGCGCCCAGGTCACGCGATGGGCCGGGCATCTGCGCATCGGCGATGGCGACGGCGAACTTCCTCGATGTCGGCATGGCAACTCGGTTCCTGCGGACGGGGCCGCATCTAATCAGAGGGACCGGGAGAAGTACAAGGCAAGTCCATATCCTGCCGCCTTCCGCCGCGAAAACATGTTCCAACTGGCGCGATTTTCGTTCCGCCGCTTCGCGCATTCGAAATCCCGTCCGGCCCGCCCGCGGAAAATTTATCCCCGCCATGCCGGACAGACGCCAAGCTGCCGCGGAAACTTCATTCCACAAAGGGGATTCCTCTGCGAAACCGTCGCATTGGAGGTTGCCGGGTATGAGGGCCGATGTTTTGTTCGATGTTGCCCCTGTTATTGCGGTTCGATCTTGTGCG
>PHEF01000022.1 GCA_002842875.1 Alphaproteobacteria bacterium HGW-Alphaproteobacteria-3
GACGCATCCTCGTCACCGCAAACGCAATCCTCAGAGACCGAACCGCCTTCCAGCCCTGACACATCAACACAGTTGCCGGGAATAAATCCCGGGATGACACTTTTCCTTCCTCCTACCCGAAGGACGGCAGCGGCAGCTTGCGCCTTTCGGTGGCGGCGACGAGATGATCCCAGATACGGGCTTCGAGGTTCGGCGCCCATGACGCGTCCGACGCCTCGACATGGGTTTGCAATTCGATCAGCAACCCGCCCAGCGCGGCATTGCGGGCATTGAGCTCGCCGATGCGAAGAGACCCCTCCTTCTCCGAGGCCGCGGCGGCGAGCTTCGCCTTCAGCGCAGCGTCGGCGACGAGCGTCGCCGCATGGGAAAAGAGCGAACGCAACTCGGTATTCTCGGCGGCGCGAATATCGGCGGCGCGGTCGTACTCCTCCGCCGTCATGAACATCATCATGCCCATGATGCCGACATTGCCCATGGAATATTCGGCGGTGAGATGAGGCGCGATATCGCCCAGAAGCGTTCCGAAGAAGCCCTGCATCACGGTTCCGACATCGGGTTTCATGCGCGGCCCTCCTTCGAGAGTTCGGCGAGCCGGCGCGCCAGCACGCGGTTATGAACGTCGGTGCAATACCAGCTCGAAAAGGCGAGCACCGGGTCGCGGTTCGCGCCGGTCTGGTATTCCTTGCCCGCCGAAATCCAGATCGCGAGGCCTTTCAGCGAATTGAATATCTCCCACCAGCGCAACCGGACGGGATCGGCCTTGAGACCGCTCGCTTCTTCCCAGAGACGTATCGCCTCGTCGCGCGCGATCATGCCGCCCGGACGCTCGGGCCGCTCGTGCGCCCAGAGCGGATCGGCCGCCCAGGCGACATCTTCCAGCGGGTCGCCGAGATGGCACATTTCCCAATCGAGAATGGCGCGAATGTTTCCGTCCCCGTCGAACAGAAAATTTCCCGTGCGATAGTCGCCATGCACGACGGCAATCTTTTCGGCGGGCGGCGGCGGATTGAGCTTGAGCCAGCGGATCGCGGCGCGCGCCACGGGCTGCGGCTCAAGCT
Organism: Alphaproteobacteria bacterium HGW-Alphaproteobacteria-3; assembly: GCA_002842875.1. Lineage (GTDB taxonomy): Bacteria > Pseudomonadota > Alphaproteobacteria > Parvibaculales > Parvibaculaceae > Parvibaculum. Next base: position 1,059 of record PHEF01000022.1, read on the forward strand.
CGTCCTCGTCGATCACCTTTTCCCACTTCTCGAGCTCGCGCGCCCAGCATTCGTCCGGCGCAATCGGATCCATGTTCGCGGCAAAGCCGATGCCATGCGGATCGGCGGCGGCGATATGGCCGAGATGGGTCCAGAACTGACGGCCGATCTTCTCCGCGAACGCGCCATAGGGCTCCGCATTGAAAGGCGATCCCGCCTGGCAACCCTCGATCTGTTCCATGACGAAGAAGGGCCTGTCGAGCCATGAGAGATCGGTTTCGAGATAGAGCGGCTCGGGAACGGGAAGCCCCGTCGGGTGGAAGGCGCGGTAGGCATTGTATTCGAGGTCGCGCTCCGTCTCGATCAGGCTCGCGACGGGATCGCGGCGCAGGATGAGCGGGCGCTCCGCCTTCGCGCCGCCCTCCTCCCAGCTTGCATGAAGACGGAAGGTTTCGCGGCTGGCGCCGCCATGAATGCGCGAGATGCCGCTTACCTCGATATTCGAGGCGTGGGGCATGCGGTGCGCGAGATAGGCCGCGACGCGGCGGGCAAGGTCTTCCATCGCCATCCCCTCACTTCGCCGGATCGAGAATGTCTTTGAAGCCGGACGGCGCATGCGGCCCGATGACAAGCTGCTCGAGAATGCCGCAGCCCTTGCGCGACGAACCGTCGGGCAAGGTCATCACGGCCTCGGAGAAGGCCTGAATGTGAAGATGCGGCGGTGCGTAGCTCGTGACGTCGGAGAGCTTGAACTCCTCATAGCCGAGCGCATTGTCGCCCTTGTGTGCGCCGTGGCTCCATTCGGGATGTCCATAGCCGATGCCCAGCATGTAGAAATTGAATTTCGGCGTGAGGTCGATCCGCGTCTTCTCGCCCCTGCGCGTCTCGAAGAAGATCGAAAAGGACTTCGCATGGCGCGAACCGGAAACGTAACCGATCTCGTAGCTGACGCGGTCCATCTCTTCGGCTTTCGCATCGCGGCCAAGCGGGCACATGACGCCGGAAAGATTCCATGCGTCGCCATGCTCGTCGTCGTTGACGTGGAAGAGCGTGATCCTGTCGTCGAAATTGAGCGGCGCCCAGAGCCAGAAGAACTGGAACGGCATCGGCGGCACGAGCGGCTGCGGGTCGGAAGCGCCGACCCCGCGCACGCCCCAGGAACGGTCGCGCGTGCCGGAATAGCTGGCAGGCGCCACCTCGATGCGCTTGCCCTTGACCTCGATCCAGCCCTCCCATGTTCCGTTCTGCGTGAGCCGCGTGAGGTCCATCAGCGTGCGCGGCCCATTGCGGCGCGTGAAACGCGGCTCCTTGAGCGCGGGCGCACGGCCCGTGAAGGTGAGATCGGCTTTCAGCCCATGCGCGTTCTCCGCGACGCGGACACGCAGCGATTGCAGCGGCTCCAGGACGTCGATGGCAATCGGCCCCACAAATGTGTCCATGCGCTCCATGTTGAGGAAGCGCGAGGCGTGCAGATTGTGCTGCACGCCATCGACGATGACGCTGAAGGCCGCGTCCATGATGTTGAGATGCGGGTAGACGCCGAGCGCGGCGGCGAAATAGACGCCGCCGCCCTTCGTGTAGCCGTTGAAGAAGTAACGGTCGTAGAAGTTCCGGTCCGTGCCTGAAAAGGCGATCGGCTCCGGCGTCTGGTGAATTGGAAAATCGTCTGCCTTGGTGAGCATGTCGCATCCCTCCCCGTTTTCGGGCCCTCTTCGGCTTGTCCCGCCGGTTGCGTGTTTTTGTTTTGATGGCGCAACAATGGCCCCGCCGCCGGGACGGGTCAACGCCGCGTCATCCGGATGCCGGATGACGCAGCGGCAACGGCCAGAGGATCAGAGTTCGATCATCTCGAAGCCCGATTTCGGTGTGCCGCAGAGAGGACATATCCAGTCGCCCGGTATGTCCTCCCAGCGCGTGCCGGGCACGATGCCCTCGTCGGGCAACCCTTCGGCCTCGTCGTAGATGAAGCCGCAGGTCATGCATTGCCATGTCTTGTAAGCGGTCATCGCAGCCGGCCCTTCTTCAGTTCATGCGGTAGCGGATCGGCACCGATTTCGGCCCGCAAACGAAATTCGCCGCCATGCGCTTCGGCTCGCCCGCCAGTTCGAGGCTCTGGAGACGCGGCAGAAGCTCTTCCCAGAGAATGCGCATTTCCATGCGGCCGAGATGCTGCCCGAGACAGACATGCGCACCGTAACCGAACGCGACATGCTTGTTCGGCGAGCGGTCGACCTTGAAGGCGAAGGGATCGGCGAAGACATCGCCGTCGCGATTGCCGGACGGATAGGAGAGCATCAGCCAGTCGCCTTTCGCGATCTTCTGGCCATGCACCTCCGCGCTGGCGGTCGCCGTGCGCATGAAATGCTTCACCGGCGTCACCCAGCGGATCGATTCCTCCAGATAACTCGAGATGAGCGAGGGATCGGCCTTCAGCTTCGCAAGCTGATCCTGATTTTCCGCCAGTGCCCAGAGCCCGCCCGCCGTCGTGTTCGACGTCGTGTCGTGACCCGCCGTCGCGGCGATGATGTAGTAGGACACCGCTTCGAGATGGCCGAGCGGCTTGTCCTCGACCTTGCCGTTGGCAATGACGCTGGCAAGATCGTCGCGCGGGTTGGCGCGGCGGTCCTCGGTCATTTCGTTGAAATAGGCGATGAACTCGCCAACCGTCGCGCCGATCTGCGCAAGCGCGGCGTCGGCATCCATCACCTCGGCACCGCTTCGGTTGAGGTCGGGATCGGCGCTGCCGAACAGTTCCTGCGTGAGCTTGAGCATGCGCGGCTCGTCGGTTTCCGGCACGCCCAGCACTTCCATGATGACATGCAGCGGATAGAGGAAAGCGACGTCGCGCGCGAAGTCGCATGTGCCGTCCATATCCGCCATGCGGTCGACGAAACCCCGGGCGATTTCACGGATGCGATCCTCCAGCTTCTTCAGGTTCTGCGGCATGAACCAGGACTGTGTGAGGCGGCGATAGCTGAAGTGGTCGGGATTGTCCATCTGCACGAGCGAGCGCACGAGATGGGGCGAACCGCCCATCAGTTCACGGACTTTCTTGTCGACCTCGATGGGCGTGACGACGGTCGCGCGGTCGCCATTGTGGAAGAGATCGTTCTGCCGCTCGACCTCGAGGATGTCGGCATGTTTCGTCACAACCCAGAAGGGATCGAAGCCTTCCGGCTGCGCCTGCGCGAACGGCATCTCCTTGCGGAGATAGCTGAAGGCGTCGTCGATGCGCTTGCCGTCGGCATAGGCTTTGGGGTCGATAATGGTCTGGGCGATTTCCTGCGGGATCATGACCGTTCTTTCTGCTGCGAGCGTTAAACCCACAATAACGATATGGACTTTTGCAAAAGCTTCAAAGCGGCAAACCGCCGCAAAAACCGCGGATTTCTGCGAAAAAGCGCGGTGACGCTACGTCGTCTGCAGCAATGCACCTTGTGGTTCCTGCCTGCACAGCCAATATGACCGGGATTCCCGGACCGGTCATATTGGCCGCTCCCGCCAACAGGAGGACGGCATGCGCATTTTCATCACCGGTGCATCGGGTTTCGTGGGTGGCGCGGCGGCGCGGAAACTGAGCAAAACGCATGAAGTGATCGCATTGTCGCGTTCCGAAAAATCGGATGCCGCCATCAGGGCGGCAGGCGCGACGCCGGTTCGCGGCGATCTGGGAAGCATCACGGCGGCCATGCTGAAAGATATCGACGCTGTCGTGCATTGCGCGGCGAAGGTGGAAACCTGGGGCCGGATGAAGGACTTCCGGGCGATCAATGTGACGGGGACGGAGCGCCTGTTGAAGGCGGCGCGCGAGGCGGGCGTCAAACGCTTCGTCCATATCGGCACCGAGGCCGCATTGTTCCATGGGCAGGCAATGAACGGCCTCGACGAAACGGCGCCGCTGGCGTTCCACTCGCCGATGCCTTACCCGCGCACCAAGGCTTACGCTGAAAAGGCGGCGCGGGCGGCGAACGGCAACGGGTTCACGACGATCGTGCTCCGGCCCCGCTTCATCTGGGGGCCGGGCGACCAGGCGCTGCTGCCCGCGTTGAAGGAGATGGTGGACACAGGGCGCTTCGCCTGGATTGACGGTGGCCGCGCGGTGACGGACACGGTGCATATCTACAACGTGGTTCACGCCATCGAACTGGCGCTCGAAAAAGGCAATGGCGGCGAGGCCTATTTCATCACCGATGGCGGCGAGCCGATTTCGTTCAGGGAAATGATAACCCGGATGGCGAAGACGGCGAACTTCTCCCTGCCGGACAAGAACATGCCCGGATGGCTCGCGCGCGGCGCGGCGAGGATCATGGACCGGCTCTGGAAACTCACCCTGCGCAAGTCGCCACCGCCGCTCGACCCGTTCACGGCGGCGCTGATGTCGCGCAATTGTACGCTGAAGATCGGCAAGGCGCGGCGCGAACTCGGCTACGAGCCCGTCATCACGCGCGAGGCTGGCCTCGCCGAACCGGGAGCCGCCCGCTAGCAAATCGCAGCCCTGAGCGTAGACTGGAGCAGACGAAACCAAAGCGAGGACCCCGCCCATGAAACTCTGGCTCACCATCGGCGCGCTGAGCGGTTTTCTTTCGGTGGCGCTCGGCGCCTTCGCCGCACACGGGCTGCAAGCGCGGGTCGGCCCGGCGGAACTCGCCGTCTTCGAAACCGGGGCGCGCTATCAGATGTATCATGCGCTCGCCCTCCTCGCGGTTGCCTGGGTTGCGGCGCAGGGCGGCGGCACCGCCACGACCGTCGCCGGATGGGCCTTCGTCGCGGGCACGATCCTCTTTTCCGGCTCGCTCTATTATCTCGGCCTCACCGGCAGCCGCGCACTCGTCATGATTACGCCCGCGGGCGGCCTTGCCTTTCTCATCGGCTGGCTGTCGCTCGCGGTTGCCGGATGGGCGCTGCGCGGAACGCCCGGCGGCTGAGAGACAAAGCTTTACAAAGGCGGTTCTGGACAGGCGCGAGACCCCTTCCTATTTTACTAGACCATGGTCTAGTTTTTCTGTAAGCCGGATGGCGAGCAGATGGAGGAGGCGCGACGATGAGCGCGACGGGAAACGAACGCATTCTGGTGGTCGGCGGTGGCATGGCCGGGCTCTGGACCGCGCTGGAACTGGCGCGCAAAGGCCGCGAACTGACCGTGCTGGAACGCGACCCGCCCCCGCCCGAGGCCTCGGCCGACGAGGCCTTCGAGAGTTGGGAGCGCAAGGGCGTCGGCCATCTGCGCCACAGCCACGCCTTCCTCGCGCGGCTCCATATCCTGATCCGCGACCACTACCCCGACCTCATGCGCGAACTGCTGGAGGCAGGCTGCCGCGAGATCGGCTTCTCCGACAATCTGCCGGTCGCGCTGAAGGACAGCTACAAGCCCGTGCCGGGCGACAAGGACATGACGATCCTGACGAGCCGCCGCACGACGCTCGAATATGTCCTGCGCCGATACGCCGGCCGCCAGCAGAGCATCCGCTTCGAGACCGGCGCGCTGGTGCGCGACGTGCTGACGGAAAAGACGGCCGGCGGCACGCTCCGCGTCATCGGCGTGAAGGCCGAACGGAATGGCGAGACGAAGGACTGGCTCGCCGACATTGTCATCGACGCCGCCGGCAAGAACAGCCAGATCATCGACTGGTTGAACGAGAGGGGCGCGAGCATCGCCGAGGAAACCGAACGCGCGGGCATCCTCTATTTCACACGGCACTACAGGTTGCGCGAAGGCGTGGACGAACCCGCCCGCACGAAGGTGCCGGGCGCAGGCGACCTCGGCTTCATCAAGTATGGTGTCTTCCCCGCCGACAATGGCTGCTTCTCGATCACGCTCGCCGTGCCCGAAATCGAAATGGAACTTCGCCGCGCCATCGTCCGGCCGGAGACCTTCGACGCGATCTGCGCCCGGCTTCCCGGCATCGCGCAATGGACGGCGAACGAGACGTCCATCCCCGTGAGCCGTGTCTACGGCATGGGCGAACTCATCAGCCGCTGGCGCCACATGACGAAGGACGGGAGCCCGCGCGTGCTCAACTTCTTCCCCATCGGCGACAGCGTGATCCGGACGAACCCGCTCTACGGGCGCGGCTGCTCCTTCGCGGGCGTCGCGGCCGAAGGGCTCGCCGAGATACTCGACAGGACGGCCGACATGCGCGAACGCGCACGGCTTTATCATGCGCGCCTCGCCAGGGAACTCCGCCAGCACTACGACGACATGGTGAAACAGGACCTCGCGGCGGCAAAACGCGCGCGCCACGCGCTCGAGCCCGACTACCGGCCCGGCGTCAAGGCCCGCCTCTTCAAGAGCTTCGCCGAGGATGCCATCCTGCCCGCCATTCGCGGCGATGTGGAATTGATGCGCGCCTTCATGCGCGCCTTCCACATGGTCGACCCGCCGAACACTTGGGCACGCGACCCGCGCAACGTGTCCAAGGTGCTGACGACATGGGCGCGCGGCAGGAAACGCAATGCCGATCTCTATCCGCCGAAACTCGGACCGGACCGCCGCGAGATGCTGACCTCGCTCGGCCTGTCGCCGACGGCGGATTCCGAACGGCTGAAATCCGCCTGACGGCGAGAACACTGGAAAAGAAAAAGGGAGGAAGCCGGCAATGACATTTCCGGAGCCGCATTACATCGACACCAACGGCATCCGCATGGCCGTCTACGAACAGGGACCGAAGGACGGCGTACCGGTGGTGATGTGCCACGGCTTTCCCGAAATCGCCTATTCCTGGCGCCACCAGCTTCCCGCCATCGCGGGGGCGGGCTTCCGCGCCATCGCCCCCGACATGCGCGGCTACGGCAGTACCGGTGGCCCGAAGGGCAAGGACGCGGTGCCGCTCTACGATGTCGCGCATCTCACCGACGATCTGGCCAGCCTGCTCGACGCGCTCGGCCTCGACAAGGCGATCTTCGCCGGACATGACTGGGGCGGCATCGTGGTCTGGCAGATGGCGCTGCGCCACCCCGACCGCGTGGCGGGCGTCATCGGCGTCAACACGCCCTTCATGCCGCGCGGCCCCATCGATCCGATCGAAGGCATGCGCGCGGTTTTCGGCGAGGACATGTACATCGTCTTCTTCCAGAATTTCGGCGTGGCGGAAAAGATATTCGAGACGGACGTCGCCCGCACGATGCGCTTCTGGTACCGCAAGAGCCCGATGAAGCTCGCCGATTTCGACAAGCTGCCGGCCGACCAGAAGAACTTTTCATTCCTGAAGAGCTTCGAGACGGACGAGAGCACATGGATCGGCGAAGCGCTGCTGACGGCGGAGGAACTCGACTATTACACACGCGCCTTCGAGAAATCGGGCTTCGAGGGCGGCATCAACTGGTACCGGAACTTCAGCCGCAACTGGGCGATGAGCGAGGGCCAGAGGGAGAAGGTCGAAGCGCCGGGCCTGATGATTTCGACGGCCGACGACATCGTGCTGCGGCCGGAACTTGCCATCGGCATGGAGCAATATGTGCCCGACCTCGAAAAGCACATCATCCCCGATTGCGGCCACTGGACCCAGTCGGAAAAGCCGCAAGAGCTGAACGTCCTGATGGTGGACTGGCTGAAGCGCCGCTTCGGCTGACGCTTGCCCGCTTCCCGGCTCCTTCCGACTTGCCCCGCCCCTCCGGAATGACCAGAATAGTATTTTCGGTCAGTCCGAGGGGTGGGCATGGAAATTGTGGAGGCGGTTTCAGCGGCGCCGGACGCCCTGCGCGGCTTCGTCTACTGGCTGATCCTCATCAATACGGCCTCGGTCTTCTTTGTCTTTCACCGTGCGGAAGCCCGACCGGTGCTCGCGGTCTGGGCGGCACTCGTCCTGCTGGGCATGGGGCTCGCCGAGCGGGGAATGGCGCCTTGCTTCATTGCCGCCGCGTCTGCTGCATTCTGGACACCTCTCCTCGTCTGGCTCGTCTGGCGGAACCCCGTTGAGGACGTGCGCGAGCCCTGGGGCACCTATCTCGTGCTGCTCTTCGCCTCGAACCTCATCGCGGCCTGTCTCGCTGCGGCCAATCTCTGGTTCCACGCTATGCCCTGAAGGATCGGCCGCCTGCGGACAAAGGAACATCGCACTGCTAGACTACGCACACGTCGCAGCCTTGGCTTTACCGGATGAAACGGATGGCAACCGGCACCTCTCCAGCACGCGATCGCGCCACGCTTCTTTTTGCCAACGAGACCTTCTACCGCGCTTTTGCGGAGCGTGACGTCACACTCATGGGTGCCGTCTGGGCCGAACAGGAGCCGGTGACCTGTCTCCATCCCGGCTGGCCTCCTGTGGAAGGCCGCGACGCCGTGCTGCAAAGCTGGCACGCCATTCTCACCGGCCCCGCAAGCCCCGGCATCGAATGCCTGACTGCGCGGGCAGGCATCCACCGCGACATGGGGCTTGTGATCTGCTATGAGCGCATCGGACAGGACTATCTCATCGCCACGAACATCTTCATACGGAGCGGCGAGGGATGGCTGCTCGTTCACCACCAGTCCGGCGCAGCGCCCGAACCCGGCGACGGCGAGGCGCCACCGAGACGCAGCATCAACTGAAGAGGGCTCGCTTACATTCTTGTTAGCGGGTTGTTGCCCCCCGGCGAACCCGATATGATCCCCGGCGTTCGGGAATGCCCCGCCGCATGAGACATATCGGCGTCCAGCCACCCGTTCGCCGCCCACGACAGGCGAAAATTTTTTAATCCGGTCCGGGTTCGCGCCCGCCATTGGGAGCTCCGGACGCCGCCCCTTGTTGCGGGTTGAGCGGACCTGAAGAGGCTTGAGAGGACGAAGGCATGTCGCAAGTGCTTGAGCGGAATGCGGCCGCTGAACCGAAACCGGAAGCGCCAGCTGTGCATCTCGCGCCGGAGGCGCCGAAGCTCGCGGCCATCCATGGCGACCGCCCACTCAGAATCCTGCTGCCGAGCTATCGCTCCAATCCGACGACCGGCGGCCAGGGCGTCTATATGCGCCACATCGCCAAGGCGCTGGCCGAACTCGGACATCGGGTCGATGTGATTTCGGGCCCGCCCTATCCCGAGATCGATCCGCGCGTGAAGCTCATCAAGCTGCCCTCGCTCGATCTCTACGCAAACCCGCACCCGATCCGTTCGATCCGGCCCTGGATGTTCGCCTCCCCCATCGACCTCTTCGAATGGTGGAGCCACGCGACCGGCGGCTTCTCCGAGCCCTACACATTCGGCGAACGCATGGCGCGCTATGTCCGGGGCACGCTCGACGACTATGACGTCTGCCACGACAACCAGACACTCTGCTGGGGTCTTCTCAAGATGCGCGACATGGGCATGCCCGTTGTCGGCACGATCCACCACCCGATCACGATGGACCGGCGCATCGACATCGAGCACGCACACTCGCTGAAGCTCAGGCTGCTGAAGAAGCGCTGGTATTCCTTCCTGAACATGCAGATCAAGGTCGCCCGTCAGCTCGATCCGCTGATCGTCGTTTCCGAAAGCACGCGGCGCGACGTGGCGCGCGAATTCGGCGTCGACGTCTCGAAGACGCGGCTTGTGCTGCACGGCATCGACCATGTGCAGTTCCGTCCGATGCCCCATGTGAAGCGGCGCGACGACCTCATCGTCGCCTGCGCGAGCGCGGACGTGCCGCTGAAGGGCCTGATCTACCTGATCCGCGCCTATGCCGAACTGCTGCAGACGCGGCCGAACCTGAAACTCAAGGTCATCGGCCGCCTGCGCGAAGGCAACACCTCGCACGAGCTGCGCACGCTCGGCATCATGGACAAGGTGGCGTTCATCGGCGGCGTCAGCGACGATGACATCACGCAGATCTACAACGAGGCGACCATCGCGGTCTCGCCCTCGGTCTATGAGGGCTTCGGCTTCCCTTGCGGTGAGGCGATGTCCTGCGGCACACCGGTGATCGCGACCAATGGCGGCTCGCTGCCCGAAGTCGTGGGCGATGCCGGCATCGTGGTTCAGCACTCCAATCCGCCGGCACTCGCGGAAGCCATCGCGAAGATGCTCGACAATCCGGAAATGCGCGCCGCCTATGGCCGCGCCGGACGCGAACGCATCCTCGCAAAGTTCAAATGGGAACGCGCAGCACGCGAATGCGCGGAAATTTACAGGCGGACGATAGAGAATGCAGACAATCGACTTGAACGTGCTCGGGCTTAGGGACGGCCAGCGCGCGCTCGACCTCGGTTGCGGCGCGGGACGGCATGTCCATGCCATGTACTACCACGCGCAATGCCATGTGGTCGGACTCGACCTCGGCTTCGAGGATGTGCGCCGGACGCGCGACGGCTTCGGCTCCTGTCCCGACATGGACCCGGAAACGAAGCGCTCCTACTCGCTCACCGTGGGCAACGCACTCTCGCTCCCCTTTCCCGATGCGAGCTTCGACAAGGTGCTCTGCTCGGAAGTGCTGGAGCATATCCCCGACTACAAGCAGGCCGTCGCCGAAATCGACCGCATCCTGAAGCCGGGCGGCACCTTCGCCGTCAGTGTGCCCCGTTTCTGGCCGGAATGGGTCTGCTGGGCGCTTTCGGACGACTACCACAACGAGCCGGGCGGCCATGTGCGCATCTTCCGCGAAAGCGAATTGAAGGGCGCGGTCCAGGATCGCGGCCTCTCCTACTTCCACAGGCATTTCGCGCACGGGCTTCATTCGCCATACTGGTGGCTCAAATGCGCCGTCGGCGTGAAGCGCGAGGATGTGAAGATCGTCAATCTCTACAAGCGTTTCCTCGAATGGGACATCCTGCAGGGCCCGTGGCTGACGCGCGCCATGGAGAAGGTTGCCGGGCCGCTGATGGGCAAGAGCGTCGTCCTCTACTTCACCAAGGGAGCATCGTGAACGCATGACGCATCTCACCTGGGGCGACAGGCTGCCCGAAAATTTCTTCGACGGCTCCTGCGCGCGCATTCTCGAACTGCAGCGCGATAATGGCGCGATCCCCTGGTATGACGGCGGTGTCATCGACCCCTGGAACCACACGGAAGCGGCGATGGGGCTGACGGTGCTCGGCGAAATCGGCCATGCACGCCGCGCCTTCCGCTATCTCGCCGAAACCCAGTTGAAGGACGGCTCCTGGTGGGGCCAGCTCGGAAGCGCCGTGCCCTTCGACGAGGAAGAGCAGCGCTTCACCGGCGACGAGGCCGATGCCGGTCACCCGGTTCGCGACACGAACTTCGCCGCCTATATCGCGACCGGCGCCTGGCACCATTACCTCGTGACGCGCGACCGCAAATGGCTCGGCGAAATCTGGCCGCATGTCGAGGCGGCGATGGGCTTCGTGCTGGCGCATCAGAGCAGTCATGGCGACATCCGCTGGGCGGCGAACGATCCGCACACGCCCGAGGACGACGCACTCATCACCGGCTCCTCCTCCATCTACAAGAGCATCGAATGCGCCGCGCATATTGCGCGCGAGCTGGGACATCCCTCGCGCGACTGGATGGTGGCGCGTGCGCGGCTTGGCGAGGCGCTGCGCGACAAGCCGCACCGCTTCGACCGCACATGGGAGCCGAAGGACCGCTATTCGATGGACTGGTACTACCCCGTTCTCGCGGGCGTGGTGACCGGTGAAGCCGCGCGCAAACGTCTTGCCTGGAAATGGGACATCTTCGTCGCCGAGGGCAAGGGTTGCCGTTGCGTGATGGATCAGCCCTGGGTGACGGTCGCCGAAAGCGCGGAACTCACCATGGCGCTCCTCGTCGCGGGCCAGCGCCGGCAGGCCGAAGCCATGCTCTCATGGCAGCATCAGTGGCGCGCCGATTGCGGCGCCTACTGGATGGGCTACCAGTTTGCCGACGAAGTTGCCTGGCCGGCCGAAAAACCCGCATGGACGGCCGCCGCCGTGATCCTCGCGACCGATGCGATCACCGGCATGACGCCCGCCGCGCATCTCTTCGCGGAGCGCACCCTAGCCGAGGCGGCGGAGTAGCCTGAGGCTCTTCACCGCCTTCTCTTCCGCAAAGAGGCCGGACGCCAGCGCCATCTTGTAGATTTCGTAGGGCGGGCGGCCGCCGTCCTTCGGGTCCGGAAAGACATCGTGGATCGCCAGAATGCCGCCCGGCATGACGCGCGGCGCCCAGAGCCGGTAATCGGTGAGCGCCGGTTCCATGCCGTGGCCGCCATCGATGAAGACCATGGCGAGCGGCGTCGCCCAGCCCTTCGACACAACCTCAGACGGCGCAACGAGCGGCACCACCGTGTCTTCGAGCTTCGCCATGCGCATGGTCCGGCGGAAGAGCGGAAACGTATTGAGGCGGTCCGTTTCCGCGTCGTAGAGCGCCGCGTCGTGGTGCTCCCAGCCCTTCTGGTTTTCTTCCGAGCCATAGTGATGGTCAAGCGCGTAGAGAACGGCGCCATTCCGCTGGCAGGCAACGCCGATATAAACGGTCGACTTGCCGCAATAGGAGCCGATTTCGAGCACGGGGCCGGTGCGCGAGGCTTCGAGCGCCGTGTCATGCAGCGCCCGGCCCTCCTCCGGATCCATGAAACCCTTGATGCTCTCGATATCGATCGGAAGGTCCACCGCGCGCCTCTCGCCTGAAAGTGAGCCGTTTCCCTCGCATGTCCCGGCAGGAACGGCAAGCAGGTTAACGTCCCCTCAACCAATGGGAAACGAATGGCGGGGATAATGGCGGCTTCCCGAAGCCCGGAGCCCCAGATGAGCGACGCCGCACGCAAGGTTGAAGAGGACGAGTATGAGGCCATCAGGGACGCCGTCTGCGCGACACCGCGCGGCCGCTGGTTCCTCGAGGAATATGCCCGCCGCAACCGCAGCAGCGACACGGACGAGGTAATTTCGGCGATCGGCAGGCTCTACGACCTCGCGCGGGAAACGGCGGCGGACGCCCGCTTCGGCTTCCTTTATCACGACATGCAGCAGATGCGGCGCGCGATGGACGAAACGCGCAAGGCGATTGCCGCCGTGAAACCCGGCGACCGGCACAACCGCGCGGAGACGGAACCTGACGATCTGGCCGCCGTCGCGGAAGCCGCCGAGCGCGCGGCAGGCGACATCGCGAAGGCCGCGGAAAGATTGCAGGAGATTGGCGAGACGCTGCGCAGCGCGGGCGCCGATGCCGATCTCTGCGACGAGATCGAACATCACGCGACCGGAATCTTCATGGCCTCCGCCTATCACGAGATGACGGGAAAGCGCATCGGCCTCATCGTCGAGGCGCTCGGCGAAATGGAAACCCATATCGCCCGCGTGATCGCGCATTGGGAAGAGGAAGCGGCGAAAGCCTGACTTCCGGCCGTCAGTGGCCCGTTTCGTGGTTGATGCAGCCAACGCTCCACTGGGACACGCCTTCCGATATCCGGTGACCGAGCCGCGTGACCGAGAGCGGCGCAACCTCGATGCGCAGCGCCGTGCCGAGGTCGATATCAAGCGCGAGTGCGATGGCCGCCCGTATGACATTCGCATGCGCAATGCAGACCAGCGTATGCCCGGAATAATGATCCGTCAGCCGCTGCACTCCCTCATAAACACGCGTTGCCAGATCGAAAAAGGTCTCGCCCTCGGGCGGCTGGATATCGACCGGGTTCGACCAGTCAAGCGTCCGGTTCGCGGCGAAGACATCGTTGAAACCGCGCCCCTGCCAGAGCCCGTAATTCTGGTCATTGAACGCGGCGACGGCGATGGGGTCGACACCGTCCTTGAGCGCAAAGGCGGTCGCCCGCGCGCGGACGAGCGGCGAGGACAGCCAGACGGCGGTGGCGGGCAAGCGCCGCGCAATGGCGGCCGCAAGCGAAGGATCGACGGGTTCGGACGCGACATCGAGCTGGCCGTAGTAGCGGTTTTCCTGCCCCTGAACCGGCGCATGGCGAATCCATATCCATTCGGTGCGCGTACCGCTCATAACCAGCCGCGATACTTGAAGAACAGGTAGGGCAGGATCGCGAAAATCACCATGAGGACGAGCGACATGGGATAGCCGTAAGCCCAGGAAAGCTCCGGCATGAACTCGAAATTCATGCCGTAGATGCTGGCGATGAGCGTCGGCGGCAGAAACACGACGGCCGCGACCGAGAATATCTTGATGATGCTTGTCTGCTCGTTGTTGATGTGGCCGAGCGTTGCATCGAGCGTAAAGCCGATATTGTTGGCGAGAAAACTTGCATGATCGCCGAGCGATGCAATGTCGCCGGCGATGGTCTTGAACCCGCGCTCCGTCGTCTTCGAACGCTTGGCGTCGGTTGGCCGGGCGGCGAAACTGACGAGGCGGCCGAAACTGACAAGGCTGTCGCGCGTCTGGGAAGTCAGCGCATAACTGCGTCCGATCCGCGTCAGGATGGCTTTGTAGTCTTTTCTCCCCCGCCCTTCCTGATCGAACACCTCTCGCGACAGCGCATCGACATCCCCTTGCACCCGCTCCAGAATGTCGGCGATGCGATCCACGATGGCATCGAGGAGACCGGCGAGCACGTCCTCGCCCGTGGCGCAGGGCATGACATGGCGCTGCACCTGCGACGCATAGAGGCGAAATGGGGTGGGCTCCGCATAGCGCAGCGTGACGAGCCGGTGGCCGGCGAGCAGGAAACTGACGGGCAGACAGAGCGGAGCCGGCGTGTCGGCCTGCGCGATCATGGTCGCCGTCATGTAGAGCGCGTCATCCTCGTGATAGAGGCGGCTCGACATCTCGATTTCCTGCATGTCCTCCTGGGTCGGCACATTGAGCCCCAGAGCACGGTCGAGAAAGGCCAGATCGTCGTTGGAGGGCGAAACCACATCGACCCAGACGGCGCCATCGGGGATATGATCGCCGGCGGCAATCTCTTCGGACTTGAGCATCCCGTTCGAGGGGACATAGGCGGTTATCATCGAATCTGCCGCTTCCCGTGGTTTTACGCGACGATGATGCCTGCCCGGCACGCCCGGGACAATCCGTTCCGGTGCGGCCCGCGACAATTCCCCTTTAGCTAATTCCTTGACATTTCGGGGGAAAAGCCTCATGTCACACGCAATCGTTCGCGTGTGCGCGCTTTGCGGCTGCCCCTTGGCACCGCCTGATCCCCGGACGATTCGACCCCTTCCCGATTCCAAGCGCGTTGGAACGCGGCAAGACCCCGCGTTAAAGCGCCGGCCATTGTGGCCGGGCGCACGACGTTTGACTTGAAAGATCAAGAGTAGAATGACGACTGTAACTTTCGCGGATCTCGGCATTGCCGAACCGCTTTGCCGTACCCTTGCGGACCAGAACTACATCCACCCCACCCCCATTCAGGCCCAGTCCATCCCGGCCCTTCTCGAAGGCCGCGACCTGCTCGGCCTCGCCCAGACAGGCACCGGCAAGACCGCCGCCTTCGCTCTGCCGATCCTGCAGAAGCTGACAGCCGACCGCGCGAAAGCCGGCCCGAAGGAAGCCCGCGCCGTCATTCTCGCGCCGACGCGCGAACTCGCGATGCAGATATCGAAGAGCTTCGAGACCTATGGCAAGGGCTCCAGGCTGCGCCAGGCCGTTGTCTTCGGTGGCGTGAACCAGTTCCGTCAGGTGCGGGCGATGTCGGGCGGCGTGGACATTCTTGTCGCGACGCCGGGCCGCCTGCTCGATCTGATGAACCAGAAGCACGTCAATCTCGGCCGCACCTCCATTCTGGTGCTGGACGAAGCCGACCGCATGCTCGACATGGGCTTTGTGCGCGACGTACGCAAGATTATCGCCGCCATGCCGAAGCAGCGTCACTCGCTTCTCTTCTCCGCAACCATGCCGAAATCGATCGAGCACCTTGCGGACGAAATCCTGAACGATCCGGTTCGCGTGGAAGTGACCCCGGAAGTCGTGACGGTCGACCGTATCGACCAGCGCGTGATGCATGTGGACGGCAAGCGAAAGCGCGAGCTCCTCGCGAAGCTGCTCGAGGACACCGATTTGTCGCGCGTGATCGTTTTCACGCGCACCAAACATTGCGCAAACCGTGTAAGCGAGCAGCTCGAGAAGTCGGGCGTGCCGTCGGAAGCGATCCACGGCAACAAGTCGCAGGGCGCCCGCCAGCGCGCGCTCGACAATTTCCGTAATGGAAAGGCGCGGATCCTCGTCGCGACGGACATCGCCGCACGCGGCATCGACGTCACGGGCATCACGCATGTCATCAATTACGAACTGCCGAACGAACCGGAAAGCTATGTCCACCGCATCGGCCGCACGGCCCGTGCAGGCAAGAGCGGCATTGCCCTTTCCTTCTGCGATTCCGCCGAACGCGCTCACCTGAAGAGCATCGAGCGGCTGACGAAGCGCGCTCTCACGCCCGTCGATACGACGGAGTGGCTCGGCGAGCAGATCGTCGTGCCGGCTGGCGAGCCGGTCGCGCCGAAGCGCCAGGGGCGCAACGGAGGCGGCCCTCGCAACGATGGCGGCAACCGCAACCAGCCCGGCAAGCAGCGCCGCTTCGGCGGCAAGCCCGGCGGCGGTCAGGCCCGCGGCAACGGCCCGCGCGGCGACCGCAAGCAGGGCGGCCAGAAGCAGAGCCGCCGCCAGTCCGCCGGCGCCTGAAGAAAGCGCCAAAGCGGCGCGATTCGGCTACACATCGAAGGACGGCTCTGGTTCACTCCAGAGCCGTCTTTTTTCATGGCCCGCCGATGAGAACCGCCCTCGCCGTTTTCTGCCTGTCCGTCCTGCTTGGCGTTGGCGCTTGCGCAGGCATACCCGCGCCCGCCGAGCGGCAGGAGGCGGCCGAAGAGATCGCTTCGGAAGCCGGGCTTGCCCCGAGGACCATCGAGACCCGGCCTTTCGATTTGCTGGGCCGCATGCGCAAGCCCGCCCCGGGCGGCCTTCTCACGATCTATATCGAAGGCGACGGCTTCGCCTGGGAGCGCAGGGGCAAACGCTCCACCGACCCGACGCCCATCGATCCCCTCGCCCTCAAGCTCGCGGCGGCAGACCCTGCCACCGCCGTCGCATGGCTCGCCCGTCCCTGCCAGTTCACGGGGGGCGCGAAGGCGCGCAACTGCACGAGCGATCATTGGACGGCCGGACGCTATGGCGAAGAGGTTGTATCGGCGATGAACGAGGCCCTCGACGTGCTCAAGCGCGAGGCGGGGGCTTCGCGGCTTGCGCTGGTCGGTTATTCGGGCGGTGGCGCGATCGCCGCGCTGCTTGCGATCCGCCGAACCGACATTGTGTGGCTCAAAACCGTGGCTTCGCCGCTCGACACGGAAGCCTTCACCTCATTCCACAAGGTGACGCCCCTCTCGGCATCGCTGAACCCGGCGGAGAGCGCCGGAGCGCTCGCACATCTCCCGCAAATTCACTATGTGGGCGAAGAGGACAACATCGTTCCGGCAGAGATCAATCGCCGCTTTCTCGCGCGTATGGGGGCGACGGAATGCGCCACGCTAATCGTCATGCCCGGCATGGATCACGGCAAATGGGCGGAAGTCTGGGGTCCACTCGCGACGGATACGCCCGCCTGCCGCTGATGCCCGGATCGGAGCAGGATCGCGAGTGTGGTTTGGTGGGCGCACAAGGACTCGAACCTTGGACCCGCTGATTAAGAGTCAGCTGCTCTACCAACTGAGCTATGCGCCCGCCGGGCCGCCTGGGCGGCCGGTGGAAACCACCATCCCGCCACCGATTTCGTGGGGGAGCGGTGCCTATAGCAAAGGAATGGAGGCCTGTCCAGCCGCACACGCACATCATCGCAAAGAGACGGCTTCCCGCGTCGCTCCGCCCTACCAGAACGCGCTTGGCCCGCGCGAAATTTCCAGGTTCCGGTGGATGTGAACGCTCATCAGGAGCCCGAAGGCGAACATGAGCGAGAGCATGGCCGTACCGCCATAGGAGACGAGCGGCAGCGGCACGCCGACGACCGGCAGAAGGCCCATGACCATCGACGTATTGATGAAGACGTAGAAAAAGAAGGTCATGGAAACGCCGATGGCGACCAGCCGGCCGAACTGGTTGCGGCACCGGAGCGCCACATTGAGAGAAAACATCAGCACCACGAAATAGAGCGCGAGCAACACAAGCCCGCCGACAAGGCCGAGCTCCTCCCCCAGCATGGTGAAGATGAAGTCGGTATGCTTTTCCGGCAGGAAGTTGAGCTGGCTCTGCGTGCCTTCCATGAAGCCCTTGCCGAAAATGCCGCCCGAGCCGAGAGCGATCTTCGATTGCAGGATGTGGTAGCCCGCCCCGAGCGGATCGCGCTCCGGTTCCAGAAAGGTCAGCACGCGGTTGCGCTGGTAATCGTGGAGCCGGCTCCAGAGGATCGGGATGACCGCCAGCACAGCGGCGCCGGAGAGAATGAAATAGCGCCAGCGCAGGCCCGCGGAGAAGAAGAGAACGGCACCGGTCGCGATGAGCAGGATCGCGGTGCCGAGGTCTGGCTGAAGCACAACGAGCGCCACCGGCGTTCCGACAAATCCGAGAGGTATGAGCAGGTTCCTGATCCTCGACACCTCTTCGAGGGTCAGCCCGTGAAAATAGCGGGCGAGCGCAAGGATCAGCGTCACCTTCATGATTTCCGACGGCTGCACCGAAACGAAACCGAGATTGAGCCAGCGCTGCGCGCCCATGCCGACGAAACCGATGACCTCGACCGCCACCAGCATGGCAAGCGCGATGCCGTAAAGCGGATAGGCAAGACGCATCCAGAGGCGAAGGTCGATCATCGCGACCGACACCATGATGCCAACACCGACGGCAAAGCGCGCCGCCTGCCGGAACGCCCATGGCGAAAAGCTGCCCTCCGCGACCGAATAGAGCATGGCGAAACCGATCGACGCGATCAGCATGAGCAGAAGAAGAAAGCCCCAGTTGAACTCGATCAGTTTTTCGCCGAGACGCATTTCATGGCCGGTGAACCGGCGAAGGTCGAGCATCAGCCTGCCCTCGCCGTTTTCGGTCCGACGGGCGGCGGATTTCCCGCCTGCGGCCGTGCCGGATTGCGCTTGAGAACTTCATGCATGATATCGCGCGCGACGGGCGCGGCAGCACCGGAACCGGAACCGCCATGCTCGATCACGACGGACATGGCATAGCGCGGCGCATGGACGGGCGCGAAGCAGACGAAGAGCGCATGGTCCCGCTGCCGCCACTCGAGCGCTTCGTTTTTCAGAACGCCGCTCAGGCGTTCCGCCCGGCTGATGCGCCGGACCTGGGCCGTGCCGGTCTTGCCGGCAAGCTCCATGCCCGGCTCGGCGATGCGCGAACGATAGGCCGTACCGCCGATCTCGTTCGAGACGCCATTCATGCCCCCCTGCGCCACGCCGATTGCCCGTTCGCTCACGCCGATGAGCTTCGGTTGCGGAACGGGGAGCAGGTTGCCGCCGATGGCGCGCGTGATCCTCGGTTCAATCGCATAACCGCCATTCGCAATGCGCGCGGTCATCACCGCAAGCTGAAGCGGTGTCGTCAACAGGTACCCCTGGCCGATCCCCGCGATGACCGTCTCGCCGGGATGCCAGACCTCACCCTTCACGGCCCGCTTCCACCCGGGCGTTGGCACGAGACCCGGCTTCTCGCCCGGAACCTCGAATCCATAAGTCTCGCCGAGGCCGAAGCGCTTCGCCATGTCGGCAACGGCTTCGATCCCGATACGCTTCGCCGTGTCGTAGAAGAAGACGTCGCAGGAATGCTTGATCGCATCGTGCATGTTGAGCGCGCCATGCCCGCCCTTCTTCCAGCAATGGAAGTCGTGGCTGCCAAGCGAGTAATGGCCCGGACAGACGACGCGATGGCTCGGGTCGACGCCCGCCTCGACGGCGGCCATGGCGACCACCATCTTGAATGTCGAACCCGGCGGATACATGCCCGCCAGTGCCTTGTTCATCAGCGGCAGATAAGGGCTTTCGAGCAGCGCCTTATAGTCGGCCGTTCCATAGCCCATGTTGAACTGATTGGGATCGTAGGCGGGCGCCGAAACGAAGGAGATGACGTCGCCGGTATGAATATCGAGAACGACGCTGCTGGCGGACTCCCCCTTGAGCCGGTCCCACGCGAAGCGCTGGACGTCCATGTCGAGCGTCAGCACGACTTCGCTGCCGGGTGTGCCCGGATCCTTGGCGAGCTCGCGGATCACGCGGCCATAGGCATTCACCTCGACATGGCTGGAGCCCGGTACGCCGCGCAGTTCCCTGTCGTAGGTCTTCTCGATGCCTTCCTTGCCGATACGAAATCCCGGAAGCTTCAGGACTTGCTGATTTCCCTCCGCCTGCTGAAGATCCTTCTCGGAGACCGCCGCGACATAACCGAGAATATGGGCAAGCTCCTCGCCGTAAGGGTAATCTCTTGTCTCGCCGACATCGGGCACGATCCCGGCAAGGTCGGGTTCGTTGATGTTCACCTGCGCGAACTGATCCCAGGTAAGGCCTTCCGCCACCGTTACCGGCATGAACCGCGGTGAGCGGGAAATGTCGCGCAGGATGCGCTTCTTCGTGAAGTCGTCGATCTCGACGATATTGGAGAGGCGCGTGAGAGTCGCCTCGACATCGGGCGTCTGCTCGGAAATCAGCATGGCACGGTAGTTCTGCCGGTTGGCCGCGAGTATGCGGCCGAAACGATCGACAATGTTGCCCCGCAGCGGCGCCAGAAGACGCATGCTGACGCGGTTCTCCTCCGCGAGCATGCGGTATTGGTCGGTCTTCAGCACCTGCAGGTAGTACATGCGGCCCGCCAGCGCGATAAAGGCAACGCCCTGTGCGCCCGCGAGCAAAGCCGCCCGCCGCGTGAAGGTCTGGTACCTGTTGCTGTCCCGTCCGCTTATCTGCATGCGCTCGACCTCCCCCTGCCCCTAGCTACCCTGCAGGACGCGCGTCTGGATGCGCCCGAACAGCATAGCAAAGACTGGAAAAACGGCGACCGTAACCGCCATATGGCGGATGACGGAGCCGGGCGGAACGAAAATGCCGTGGATGATGGAAACGATCACCCATGCGAGCAGGCCCGCGAATGCCGCAGTCGCCAGAAATCCGATCCAGAAGGCGGAAAAAGGCGCGTTCACGAGCAACATGCGCTGCGAGATCACGACGGCATAGGTGATGACATAAACGAACGCCCACAGACCGATCGCGCCGCCGGAAACGAGATCGAAGATGAGCCCGACCGCAAAGACCGCGAAGGGCGGAAACATCTCCGGCTTCACGATGGCCCAGTAGTAGATCGCCATCAGCGGAAAGGCCGGTGTGAGCGCCGAGCCCACGATACGCCCAAGCGGAACGAAGGCGAGCAACACGCAGGCAAGCCCGATCGCGAAGGGCATGATCGTCATGACGATACGGCCGGCGCGGGCGGCCGGTGTGGGGGAATAGGGTTCGAGCTTCGCCATGGGCTACTCCCTCGCCGCGGCTTGCGCTGCAGGTGCGGCTGGAGCAGCAGCGCCCAATTCGGCGCTCTCGCCCGGTCCCTTGAGAACTTCGGGCGGATCCTGCCGCTTCACCCTGGAGGGAAACTCGTATTGCAGCACGCGCACGAAATCGAGCCGCCCGCGATCCGAGAAGGTCTGGACGCGCAGATCGCCTGAACTGGTCTGGATGACGAGACCGACGGGGAGGCCCGGAGGGATGAGACCGCCATCGCCCGACGTCACCACGCGGTCGCCGGGCGAGATCGCACTCTGCGCGGCGAGGTATTCGAGCTTCGGCCAATCCGTATTATCGCCCGCAAGCACGGCCTTGTAGTGCGCGGGCTCGATAACGACGGGAACCCGGCTGTTGAGGTCCGTCAGCAGAAGGACGCGGCTTGCCTTCGGGCCGGTCGAGACCAGACGCCCGACGAGCCCATCCGTGTCGATGACAGCCTGCCCGCTTTTTGCCCCTTGTTCCGTGCCGACATTGACGAGCACCGTCTCGACGAAGGGGCCGCCGGAATCGCTGACCACGCGCCCGCTTGCATATTCGATCGACGGGTCGACTTGAACATTGAGCAGCGCCTCGTAGCGCGCAACCTTGCCCTGAAGTTTGAGCGCTTCTTCCTTCCATGCGAGGAGCCGCGCATTCTCGGCGCGAAGCCGCTCGTTCTCGTCGAAGACATAGGCATATTCGTCGGTGCGCTCAATGACGCGCCGCGTGGCGGCGACAGGACGCGAGGCAACTTCCAGAAGAGGCGCCGCAAGGTCGGTTACCACCTGGCGGGCGCGGTCGAAGACATAGGTTTCCGCGCGGCCAAGCAGCAGCAGCGCGGCCGCCAGCGTCAGCATGAAGACGAGCGAAATCCGATGCGAAAACTCACGAAACGGCAGCGCTGAACGGTTCGGGTCCATGACGACTACTGCTCTCTGATACGCTCGGCCCGTCCGTCCGTTTCTGTCCGACGCCCCCGAAGGGAGCCCTGTCTCGTCTCGCCTAGTACACCGACGACAGGACGTGCTTCATCGTCCTGATGTGTTCAAGCGCCTTGCCGGTACCGAGAGCGACACAGGAAAGCGCATCGTCGGCAATACTGACGGGAAGGCCCGTCTCGTCGCGCAGCACCTGATCGAGATTGGCCAGCAGCGCGCCGCCGCCGGTGAGCACGATGCCCTTGTCGACGATATCGGCCGCGAGTTCGGGTGGCGTCGCTTCGAGCGCAACCTTGACCGCCTCGACGATCGCACCGACGGGCTCCGCAAGACTTTCGGCAATCTGCCTCTGCCCGATCGCAATCTCCTTCGGCACGCCATTCATCAGGTCGCGTCCCTTGATCTCGATGGTCATGCCATCGCCATCGGCGGGAATTGCGGCGGAACCGACTTCCTTCTTGATGCGCTCGGCACTCGCCTCACCGACGAGCAGATTATGATGGCGGCGGATATAGGCGATGATCGCCTCGTCCATCTTGTCGCCGCCGACACGCACCGAACGCGCATAGACGATACCGCCGAGCGAAAGCACGGCGACTTCCGTCGTGCCGCCGCCGATATCGACAACCATGGAGCCAGTCGGCTCCGTCACAGGGAGCCCGGCGCCGATTGCGGCAGCCATCGGCTCCTCGATGAGATAGACGCGGCGCGCCCCGGCGGAAAGGGCCGATTCCTGAATCGCGCGGCGTTCGACCGCCGTCGATCCGGAAGGCACGCAAACGATGATCTGCGGATTGGCAAAGGAACGGCGGTTATGCACCTTGCGGATGAAGTGCTTGATCATTTCTTCCGCGATTTCGAAGTCGGCGATGACGCCGTCGCGCATGGGCCGGATCGCCTGAATGTTGCCGGGCGTGCGGCCAAGCATCATCTTCGCTTCCTCGCCGACGGCGAGAACCTGCTTCTTGCCGCCCTTTTCTATAATGGCGACAACCGACGGTTCGTTCAGCACGATCCCCCGCCCCTTCACATAGACCAGGGTGTTCGCCGTGCCGAGATCGATTGCCATATCGGCCGAGAACATGCCGAGCAGACCGGAAAGCATGCTTGTTCTATTCCTTTGACAGAGTGACGCCGGAAACGGCAAGCGTTTCGGCGGCAGTTGAGAATGCGCCACCCGAGGTGGCTTTTTTGTTAAGGCACGTCCGGATACCAGCCGCCGGCGCGCAAAAGGTGGGAAGGTCGCCTGCCCCTCATCGTCCCCCCAATGGCACGACAGCCGATCAAGCCCCGGCACCTTCTGCTGGATGAATCTAACCGATTCTCAGCCTACGAACGATCTGCGACAAAACTGAGGCAGAGACGCCCTCCGCTTCGGCCATCGCGTTGTCTTTGCATGGACCGCAATACCATCGCCTGTCCTGTTTGCAGTCTCGAACCGGAATACTGCGGACGTAGCCCCGGAACCCCTCGCTGGCGCTCCCGCAGCTAACGCGGCGCTAACCATAGCGGCCGGGAAACTAAGGCCAGGTTAAGGCTGTTCGATCCCGCATCAGCACAAGATTTTTACGCTGAAACCTCGCGCAATGGCAATGGCCTGTTCTGATTTTCTACGGATTTTCAATGGTTTGGGCGAGGCCGGGGCATGAGTTCGCGCACCTCGTGATCGCGCCCTTCCAGGCGGGAGCGGCGCCGCTTAACCGCATCCACAACGAATTCCATAACGGCCCGAACATGAGCAAGCTGTGCAAGGTCGTTGCGTGTCATCAGCCACATTTCGAGCGACCCGAGCGTGTCCGGTCCGAAGACGCGTTCAAGGCCGTCTTCGACATCGCCAACCATGCAGGGCAATGCGGTGAGACCCAATCCCTGACGCGCCGCCTCGAGACGCGCCGAAACGCTTGAGGACCGCAATGCGATTCGTGCCGATTTTTCAGCACGCGAGAACCACCAGACCGGCCCGAGCGGCGTCTCTCCCCGTGGAAACCCGACGAGGTCGTGAGCCGCGATCTCCTGCATCTGGAGCGGACGCCCGCGCGCGTCGAGATAGACAGGCGCGGCGTAGAGACCGTAGGCCATATCGCCCAGCTTCCGCATCAGCATGTCGCCCTGTGTCGGACGGGCGAGGCGGATCGCGATGTCGACATCCTTCAGGGGATTGCCGATCCTCGGCGCCTGGCCGATGGCCGCAAGGCGTGGATCTGTAAGGATTTCCAGCTCCAGTCCGGGATGCTCGCGCCGGAAGGCCGGATATTCGGCGGCAAGAAGAAAGGCGGCGACGGTCTCGCCGGCTGCGAGCCGGACCGACCCTTCCGCGCCTTCGCCCGTAGCTGCAAAATCACGCGGAAGCGCAGAAAGCCGCCGATCCACGGGCTCCAGCGCCTCGACGAGCTTCTCGCCGGCGGCGGTCAGGCGATAGCCGGTGCGCTCGCGCTCGAAGAGGCGGGCACCGAGATCGTCCTCAAGGGAGGCCACGCGGCGCAAAACCGTCGTCGTATTGACGCCAAGCTGCTGACCGGCGCCCGAAAGGCTGCCCGCACCGGCCACGGCCAGAAAGAAGCGCAAATCGTCCCAGTTCATCCGCGTCCTGCCTCCGGCAATGGTCGGGAGAACGCAGGATAGCGGGACCGGTAAACAGTTTAAATGCGAAAAAGCAAAGGATGATTTGCAAAATTCGCGAGGATAAACCCGGCCGACTGTCACGCTAATGCAATAAAAACGTCACATAAGCCCCGTAGCCGAAAAGAAGGAACAGCGCCTCCACCCGCCCGATCCGCCTGCCCGACCAGGCAAAGACCATGAACAGGATCGAGGCGGCGGCCATGACCCAGATGTCGAAGGAGGCGATATCCCCGGCAATGCCAAGCACGTTGAAGATGTTGGAGCCGACGACATTGCCGATGGCGATATCCGCCTGGCGTCGAAGGGCGGCGAGGACGGAGGTTGCAAGCTCCGGCAACGAGGTGCCGACGGCGACGATGGTGAGCCCGACGACGGAATCGGAGATGCCGAACCCCTCCGCGATCTCGACCGCACTGCCGACCAGAAGCGAGGCACCGGTGACGAGGGCGACGAGCCCGCCTGCCGCCATGACGATTTCGATGACGAGGCTCATCGGGTGGCGGACCGTGAGAAACGCCGCCTCGGCGGCATGAAGTTCCCCCGCCCCATCCTGTCCCTTCTTGTCCGCCCGGTAGGTGTAGACGAGGTAGAGCGCGAGGACGGCAAGAAAGGCGAACCCGGCAAGCCGCGAGAGTTCGCCGACGACACAGACCACGACGAAGGCGGCTGCGGCCATGAGCATCATCGCACCGTCGCGCTTGAGCACGTTGCGGTCGCAGACAAGCGGAAAGATGAGGCCCGACGCACCGAGGATGAGAAGGATATTGGCGATATTGGAGCCGACGACATTGCCAACGGCGATGCCCGGATAGCCCTGGAATGCACCTTCGAGACTTGCCACGAGTTCCGGCGCCGAGGTGCCGAAGCCGACAAGGGTGAGCCCGATCATGAAGGGCGAGACGCCAATGCGCGTCGCAAGCGCCGCCGCACCCTTGACCAGGAATTCAGCACCGCCGAGGAGCAGAAGAAGCCCGAGCACGAGATAAAAGAAGGTCAATCCTTACTCCCGACACAACGCCGGAAAGCCGGCGCGGAAAACATGGTGCACAGGATACGCCGTTACGAGGGACGGAAAGTCCTTGGGACGAAATTTATTTCGCGCCGGAGACGGGCCTGACGCTGTCCGCCGCCTGCTTCGCCCGTTTCCGCGCCTCGACCGTATCGCCGGCACGGGCAAGCGCGACGCCCATGCGGCGGCGCTCGAAGGATTCCGGCTTGCCGAAAAGACGGATGTCCGTGCCGGGAAGCGACAGCGCCTTCTCGACGCCCTCGAAGGCGATACCCTTTTCCTCGAGCCCGCCATAAATGACGGCGCTGGCGCCGGGCGAGATCATATCGACGGTCACGGGAAGGCCGAGAATGGCGCGGGCATGAAGCGCGAACTCGCTTTGATATTGCGTAATGAGCGTGACGAGGCCGGTATCGTGCGGGCGCGGTGAAACTTCCGAGAACCACACCTCATCGCCCTTCACGAAAAGCTCGACACCGAATATGCCGCGCCCGCCAAGTGCGCCGGTGACCCGCCCCGCGATGTCGCGCGCCGAGGCGAGCGCCTTCTCGCTCATAACCTGTGGCTGCCAGCTCTCGACGTAATCGCCCTTCACCTGACGATGGCCGATGGGCGCACAGAAGGAGGTTTCCACCTCTCCGCCGGCACCCTTCGCCCGGACGGTGAGCTGCGTGATCTCGTAGTCGAAATCGACGAGCCCCTCGACAATGACGCGCGGCGCCTCGACGCGCCCGCCGGCCATCGCATAATCCCATGCAGGCTGAATGTCGTCCGGACCGTCGAGGAGGCTCTGCCCCTTGCCGGAAGACGACATGACGGGCTTCACGAAGCACGGAAAACCGATGCCCGCCGCTATTGCGTCTTTCAGTTCGGCAGCCGTCGATGCGAATGCGTAAGGGGACGTCGGCAGGCCGAGTTCTTCGGCCGCGAGGCAGCGAATGCCCTCGCGGTTCATGGTGAGCTGCGTCGCCCGCGCGGTCGGGATCACTTGCGCGAGACCGTCCGCCTCGATGCGCGCAAGCTCGTCCGTCGCAATGGCCTCGATCTCCGGCACGATGAGATGCGGCCGCTCCTTCTCGACCAGCGCGCGGAGCGCCTTTGCATCCGTCATGGCAATCACATGGGAGCGGTGGGCGACCTGCTGCGCCGGCGCATTCTCGTAGCGGTCGACCGCGATCACCTCGACGCCGAGCCGTTGCAGCTCGATAGTCACTTCCTTGCCAAGCTCGCCCGAGCCCAGAAGCATGACGCGGAAAGCGGATGGGGAAAGCGGTGTGCCGATGCGCATGGGGCCTCCGAGGGTTGGTTGGCGGCGGGTTTAGCACATCGGAGAGAGGGTCGGAATGGCGGGCTCCGGACAGCAAATAACCAACCGGCGTCATTGCGAGGCCTGAAAGGCCGAAGCAACTGTATTGGCTGTCAAGCGGTTTGGGGCGTGTTTGCGTCTCTGAGTTTGGCGTTAAGGATGACGAGGATTTTTCTGGCAGCAGCGATGTGG
>PHEF01000114.1 GCA_002842875.1 Alphaproteobacteria bacterium HGW-Alphaproteobacteria-3
CGTCGCCGCCAGCATCGAGGCGGAACTGAAAGACGCAGGGATCAAGGCCGAAGCCTCGGATCTGTTCTCACACCTCAAGATCGAAGTGCCGACCGCGCAACTGGCCGCCGCCAGCGCTGTGCTGGCTGACCTGCGGCTGATCTGAGGCATGCCATACGAAAACGATGCAACAAACCCCCGGAGACCCCGCCATGACCACCCGCCGCGCCACCGACAATGCCAAAGCCCTCGACGCCTTCATCGCCACCAAGGTCGAGATCGACGCAATGCTGGAACGCCTGAAGGCCCTCAGCGACGACCATTTCAACACCCACCCCGACGAGATCAATTGGGGGCACGTCGGCACCCTCAACCACTACGCCAGCCTGCTGCGCCAGATCACCGACAGCGCCTTCAAGGAGGGTGAACATGCCGCTTGATCCCGCACAGCGCCACCAGATCGAACAGGTTGCAATCACCGCCGCATTGGAGGCCGAGCGCCTCGCCACTTGTGACGATGCCATCGCGCTGTTTCGCGAGATCGCTGATCTGGACTGCGACGACGATGGCGACGTGATCATCGGCATGGATGCCGACGGCCACAACGACCTGATGTCGCGCATTACCATCTTCCTTGCCGCAAACGACCAGTAAGAGGAACCCGCCATGCCCAAGCTGACAGAAACCCAGACGATCATTCTCAGCGCTGGGGCCCGGCGCCCTGACAACATCGCCCTGCCGCTGCCCAAAGGGCTGGCCGGGGCGGCGGCCAAAATGGCCGTCAACAGGATGATCGCGCTCGGCTGGCTGCAGGAGGTCGATGCCAACCTGCGCCGGAATGAACCGCTCTGGTATGAGACCGGCGATGGCCATGGCACCACGCTGGTGGTCACTGACGCGGGGTTGCTGGCCATCGGCATCGAGCCGATCGACGCGAACACCGCGCCCACGGGCGCATTGGGCGCGCCGACCGAAGAACCCAGGTCGCGCAGCACCACCAAATCCAGACCCACGCCGATGCCGCACACGCAGCGCGAGGGCACGAAGCAGTCGACGTTGATCGCAATGCTGCGTGCCCCCGAAGGTGCCACGATGGAGGCGATCATTGCCGCCACGGGCTGGCAAGCACATAGCGCTAGGGGTGCTATGTCCGGTGCCCTGAAAAAGCGCCTCGGTCTGAACGTCACTTCCGAGACGGAAGATCAGCGCGGCCGCGTATACCGCTTATGCGGAGCTCCGCATAACGCGTAATATGCGGAGCGTATGGTTATGCGGAGTTGGTCGCACAAGCGCATTTTTCTCAACGGGTTAAGCATGCTGTGCTCTGCATAATATGATTGGAGTCGAAGTCTTCACCAGCGCTTTCGGGCGCGATCATCGGAGACTTCGACATGACGACACAAATCCTCCCGCCCGAACGCTGGGCGATGAATCCCGGGGCCTATGCGGGCCTCGTTTCGGCCTATGCCGATAGGATCGGCCGCGTCGGCTACGACGCTTATACGGTCAACTGCCTTGTCGCTTCGGCGCGACACCTCTGCGCGTGGGCACACCTGAGCGGACGGACGCTCGACGGAATGGCGGATGGGCTTGTGCAGAAGTTTGCCGGGCACGACTGCCAATGCGGTGGAGTGCGCCGCGGCGGCCCGCGTTCGGCGCGCTATTTGTTCCAGGTCGAGCGGTTCGTCCGGTTTCTCGTGTCGGATGGCGTGCTTACGTCGGTGCCCACCGACGACCCCGATGCCAGACATGTCGTGCCCTATCTCGACTGGCTGCGACGGCACCGCGGGCTTTCGGAGATCACGGTGCGCAGCCACGCCAAGGGGCTGCGCCAACTCTTGCCGGTCATCGGCAGCAACCCCGCCGGTTGGACGCCAACCACCCTGCGGACTGCGATCCTCGACCGGCGCGGGCGCGAGGGCCGCGGCGGCCTGAAGCGCACAGTTACCGTGTTGCGGTCCTGGCTGCGCTATCACGCGGCCATGGGGTGGTGTGATCCCGGGCTGGTCGCGGCAGTGCCCACCATCGCCAACTGGAATGGCCATCATCTGCCGCGCGGCCTGAGGCCAGCCGATGTCGAGCGGCTGCTCGCCGCCTGCGACCAGACCAGCCCGACCGGCCGGCGTGATCGGGCGATCCTGCTGCTGCTCGCCCGGCTCGGCCTCAGGGCCGAGGATGTGCGCAGCCTGCGCTTTGAACAGATCGACTGGGCAAGCGGGCGGATCACGCTGACCGGCAAGGGCCGGCGCGAGAGCCGACTGCCCCTGCCGCAAGACGTTGGCGATGCGCTGCTCGCCTGGCTCGAGGACGGCCGCCCGCAGGTGGACGACCCGCATGTGTTCCTGCGCTATGCAGCGCCATGGCGGCCTTTCACGGAATCGGCCGCAATCTCCAAGATCGTCCGCCGCGCGATTTGTCGCGCGGGGCTCAAGGACGTGCCCTCGCACGGCGCGCACCTGTTGCGCCACTCGGCAGCCCGCGCCCTGCTGGAAGATGGCGCGAGTCTCGAGGCCATCGGCACGATGCTGCGGCATCGTTCGATCGAGACCACGGCCAGATATGCCAAGGTCGATCTCGATGCGCTCGGCGCCATCGCGCAGGCATGGCCGGAGGTGGTGCAATGCTGAGCGCCGCCGTAGAACGTCATGTCGCGCTGATGCGCACCTGCGGCTTCGTCTTCGACACACAGGCCACACGGTTGGCTGGCTTTGCCGCCTTCGCCGTGGCGCGTGGCGACACCCATGTGCGGACGGCCACCGTCCTGGACTGGTCGCGCCGCGCCGCCACCCATGCGCAGCGGCGGATCGTCTATCTGACCGTTCGTCGCTTCGCCCTGACAGCCGTGACGGAGGACGCGCGCCACGAGGTGCCACCACCGGACCTGTTGCCGCGGACGGCGCGGCAACGACCTGCACCTTACATCTACACGCCCGAGGCGGTTGCGGCGCTCTTGGCCGTGGCGGATCGGGCCGCGAGCCGACGCTGCCGGGTGCCTGGACAATGCCGACTTCTGTTTGGCCTGATTGCCGCCACCGGCATGCGCATCTCGGAGGCGCTCGGGCTCGACATCGCTGACGTCACGCCGGACGGGCTCCTGATCCGCGAGGCCAAACGGCACGGGCGCAGGCTCCTGCCGCTGCATCCGTCCGTTGCGACGGAACTCGCGGCGCATCTGCACCGGCGGGCGCGCGTTCGGGACGGGTCGGATGCCCTGTTCCTCGGAGATCGGGGCGGCCGCATCTCGGAGAACGCCATACGCAGAACCTTTGGGGGCATGCTGGCGCTGACCGGGCTCGAAGGCGTCGCCCGAGATGGGCGGAACCCGCGGATCCACGATCTGCGCCACACCTTCGCTGTCCGGTCGATTGAGGCCTGCGACCCGGGGCGCGGCAATGTTGCCCGCCACATGGTGGCCCTCAGCTCCTGGCTCGGTCATGTCAATATCGTCGACACCTACTGGTATCTCGAAGGCACGCCCACGCTGCTTGGGCAGATCGCGGATCGGACCGAGACCTTCGCGGCGGGGGCGTCCTCATGACCCCGCTGGCACGATACCTCTCCATCTGGCTGCGCGAGCATCTGCCCGTGGACCGGGCTGTCAGCCCCAACACCGTCGACGCCTACAGCCAGGCCCTTTCGGCCCTGCTGCGCTATGGGGCGAAGCGGCTGGGACGCCCGCCATCGGCGCTCGCACTCGAAGACCTGAACGCCCCCCTGATCCTCGCCTTCCTCGAAGCAATCGAGGAAGGCGGTGCCAGCGTGCGCACCCGCAATGCCCGCCTCGCGGCGATCAAGGCGTTCTTCCGGTTCCTCGAGTACCGGCTGCCAGCCGCCCTCGAGCAGATCCGGCAGGTCCAGGCGATCCCGCGCAAGAAAGCCGACGAGGCGCTGGTCGCCTGGCTGACACGGGCGGAGATCGGCGCGCTGCTTGCCGCGCCCGACCCCCGCACACGGGACGGAATCCGCGACCGCGCCATGCTGAGCCTCGCCTATGCCTGCGGGCTCAGGGTCAGCGAACTGACCGGCCTCCGGCTCGCCGACTACGACCGGCGCGATCCGGCCAGCCTGCGCGTGACCGGCAAGGGACGGCGTGAACGCATCCTGCCGCTCTGGAAGGAAACGCGCATCGCGCTCGACGCCTGGCTGCGCCGTCGCGATCCCGAGGGCGACACGGCGCTGTTTCATAATCGCAGCGGACGGGCGATGACACGGTCGGGGTTCGAATACATCCTGGCGCGGCATGTCGGAACGGCCACGACGACCGAACCGGGCATTGCGGAAAAGCGGGTGACGCCGCACGTGCTGCGCCATTCCTGCGCCATGCACACGCTGCAGGCGACGGGGGACGTCCGCAAGGTCTCGCTCTGGCTCGGCCACGCCTCGATCCAGAGCACCGAAATCTACTTGCGCGCAGATCCGACCGAGAAACTCGAAATGATCGCCGGTGCTGCCATGCCGAAGCTGAAACCGGGCCGCTTCCGCCCGCCAGACAAACTCCTCGCCATGCTCGCAGGCAAGACCGGCCCATGATTATGCGGAGTGAAAACCCCGAAAAACCAAGGCGGCGCAATACGCGCCGCCCAGAACTCCGCATAACCATACGCTCCGCATATTACCGCCAAACAGCCTGCGCAAAGCGTAGCTCCGCAGCAGCGACATTGCGCTGAAGAGCGCGCCGATGGTGAGGTTTTGGCCGACGCTCGGGTGCAGGTCAAACCATGGGAACACGACGATCTGTGTCGCCACAGCCAGCGCATAGCCCACGATGAGGTTGGTGACGGATTCGATCAGCGACCTGAAGCGCGACTGGCTCAAGCGGATTTCTCCGACTCCTGCAAGTCATTGAGAATGCGGTGCGCGATCCGGCCCAAGTTGACGACGATGCAAGCGCACTGGTTCAAGTCGATAAAGATCGCGTCGTTGTCGGCATACCGAACAAACTCGCAACGGTGCTTTTCGCCAATCAGCGCATTCAACTGATTGATCAGCCAGAGCACATCAGCGCAGTCGTCCGGCTGCTCGACTTTGGTGCGCAGAAATGGCGACAGATGGTTCTGCACGAGGCCAAATGCGACCTTCGGTCCATAGCCGATGATCCGCAATTCCTGTGCTGCGGCAATGGCCACCGCGTCGCGCCAGCTGTGCCAGCGGTCCTTTCCGGGCTCCTGCTTGTATTCCGGCCGATAACCGTCGCGCGAAATCGCTTGGTGCAGATCAGCGCGGGCAATCGGAATGGCTCGTACCAGGTCGCCCGTTCGCCAGCGATTTTTCATGACCTTTCCCTTTCCAATTCAACGCACATCGCGGCACCTTCCTCCAGTCGCGTCTTTTTCCCCGTTGCCATCTCCCACCGCCGCACGGCGATGTCGCAATAGGCGGGGTCCAGTTCCATTGCAAAACACCGTCGCCCAGCGCGCTCGGCGACGATCTGGGTGCCGGAGCCGCAGAACGGCTCGTAGATCAGGTCGCTGGGGTCTGAAACCGCGGTCAGCACCGCCTCGACCAGAGCTACCGGAAACACCGCCGGGTGCATGTTCATGCTGCCAGCCTCTTGGCCTTCAGGTCGGCGAAGGTTTCGCCCGTTTCGGCCAGTACGGCATTGGCGCCGGTGAATTGCTGCCAGCGCTCGATGGCGACATCGACATAGATGGGGTTCAATTCGATCCCGAAGCAAACCCGGCCCGTGGTTTCCGCTGCGATCAGCGTGGTGCCAGATCCCATGAAGGGTTCGAACACCGCCTGACCCGGGCTGGAATTGTTCAGGATCGGGCGGCGCATGCATTCGACCGGCTTCTGCGTGCCGTGCACAGTGGTCGCGTCCTGGTCCTTGCCGGAGATGTGCCAGAGCGTCGTTTGCTTGCGGTCGCCAGCCCAGTGGCCCTTGCCGGTCTTGCGGACCGCATACCAGCAAGGTTCATGCTGCCAGTGATAGTCGCCGCGGCTGAGCACAAGCCGGTCCTTGGCCCAGATGATCTGCGACCGGACAGCGAAACCCGCCGCCGCCAGGCTCTCGGCCACGGTCGAGGAGTGCAGCGCACCGTGCCAGACATAGGCCACGTCGCCGGGGAACAGCGCCCACACTTCGCGCCAGTCGGCGCGGTCATCGTTCAGCACCTTGCCGGTGCGCTTGGTCTTGGCGGCGCCCACCTGGTTGCGCCAGGTCGGATCGTATTCCACGCCATAGGGAGGATCAGTCACCATCAGCAGCGGCTTCACTTCGCCCAGCAGCCGCCCGACCACATCGGTGGATGTGCTGTCGCCGCAGATCAGCCGGTGCGATCCAAGCTGCCACAGGTCGCCCGCCACCGACACCGGCGTGACCGGCGGTTCGGGGATGTCGTCCTCGCCCTCGACCGCGGCGCCTTCCGTCTGATCAGGATCCCGCAGTAGGGCATCGAGATCCTCGTCGGCGATGCCAAGCAGCGACAGGTCGAAATCCTCGGCCAGAAGCCCCGCGATCTCGTCGCGCAGCATGGCCTCGTCCCATTCGCCCAGCTCGGTCAGTTTGTTGTCGGCTATCCGGTAGGCCCGGCGCTCGGCCTCATCGAGGTGGCCGAGCCGGATCACCGGCACATCTGTCAGTCCCAGCATGATGGCGGCCAACACCCGGCCGTGCCCGGCGATCAGCTCGCCATCGTCGGCCACCAAGCAGGGCACGGTCCAGCCGAACTTCGCCATGCTGGCGGCGATCTTGGCCACCTGATCGGTGCCGTGGATCTTGGCATTGCGGGCGTAGGGGCGCAGCCGGTCGAGCGGCCAGGTCTCGATCTGGCTCGGCGCGAAGACCAGGTCCATGGGGCGGCTTTCATCTGGGGCAGGGCGGGCACGCCGATGCGCGCCGGGCAATGCCAGCGGCAGAATCGGGATCCGCGATGTGGTGAAAACGAAAGCGCCCGCGAGGGGGTACCTGCGGGCGCTATTCTTCGATGATCAAGGGGTACGTCAAGGGGGGCAGCTTTGTCAAATGGAAAATGCACGTGGATTCAACGGCTTCTCGGCGGGTGGCTTC
>PHEF01000115.1 GCA_002842875.1 Alphaproteobacteria bacterium HGW-Alphaproteobacteria-3
GGCGCTCGAATGCTGTCATCGCGGCTGGGGCGAGAGCATCATCATCGGCGTTGCGGGCGCGGGTCAGGAAATTTCCACGCGGCCGTTCCAGCTCGTCACAGGCCGTGTCTGGAAGGGCACGGCGTTCGGCGGCGCACGCGGGCGCACCGATGTGCCGAAGATCGTCGACTGGTACATGGACGGCAAGATCAACATCGACGATCTCATCACCCACACGTTGCCGCTCGAAGAAATCAACAAGGGTTTCGATCTCATGCATGAGGGCAAGTCGATCCGTTCCGTAGTGGTTTATTGATGTCCGTCGAAAATCTCTCCGCGCATCGCTGCTTTGGCGGCACGCTCAGCATCTGCCGGCATTCGCCGGCGGCGACGGGCACGCCGATGCGCTTTTCGATTTTCGTTCCGGAAGGGAGGGGACGCTTTCCGGCACTCACCTTTCTCGCGGGGCTCACCTGCACGGAAGAGAATTTCACAACGAAGGCGGGCGCCTATGGGCGCGCCGCCGAGCTTGGTCTTGCCATCGTCGCGCCGGATACGAGCCCGAGGGGCGAAGGCGTCGCGAATGACGACGCCTACGATCTGGGGCAGGGCGCGGGTTTTTATATCGATGCGACGGAGAGGCCCTGGGCGCCGCATTTCCAGATGGAAACCTATGTGACGCGCGACCTTCCCGCAGCGGTGCGCGACAACTTTCCGGTGGACGCGTCGCGGCAAGGCGTTGCCGGTCATTCGATGGGCGGGCATGGCGCGCTGACGCTCGCACTCAAATATCTGGATCGCTACAGGTCCGTCTCCGCCTTCGCACCCATCGTGTCGCCGTCGCGATGTCCCTGGGGTGAAAAGGCCTTCACCGCTTATCTCGGTGACGACCGCTCCCGCTGGGCGGCGCATGATGCGTCGGCGCTCTTGGCGAGTGGCGGTCCGGTCGGGCACTTCGACGACATTCTGATCGATCAGGGGCTTGCGGACCCGTTCCTCGAAAGCCAGTTGAAGCCGGAGCTCTTCGAAGATGCCTGCGCCATGCACCGGCAGAAGCTTACGCTGCGCCGTCACGAAGGCTATGACCACTCCTACTATTTCATCCAGAGCTTCATCGGCGATCATTTGACATTTCATGCCGAGCGCCTGAAATGACTGTCGTCGATGTGGCGGTGGTCGGCGCCGGTGCGGCGGGGCTCGCGGCTGCAGCCCGTGCCTTCGAACTCGGTCTTTCCTGTTATCTCCTCGAAGCGAAGTCGCGCATCGGCGGACGCACGCATACCGACACGGAAACATTCGGCGTTGCCTGGGATCGCGGCGCGCATTGGCTCCACTCGGCGGACGTCAATCCGTTGACGCGGATTGCCGATGAACTCGGTCATCCCTATCTCGCGCGGCCGCGCCCTTTCGACGGACATTTGCATCTCGGGTCCGGCTGGGGCGTGAAGGGGGATTGGCGCGCCTATCGCGATGAGTTCGAGGCGGCGGTCGCGCGCGCCGTCGATGCGGGCGCGGCGGGACGGGATATCGCCGTGCTCGACGTCATGAACGGCAGCTCGCGCTGGGCGCGCATGGCGCATCACATCTTCGCCGCCATTTCCGGCGTGCCGCCCTCGGAAATTTCGACCGCCGATCTCTCCGCCTATCGCGACACGGAAGCGAACTGGCCGCTGGAGCGCGGCTATGGCGCGCTTCTTGCCGCGCGCTACGCCGATTTGCCGGTCGAGCTTTCGACGCCGGTTTCGGCGGTCGACATGGGCGGTGCGCATGTCCTTCTCGAAACGCCGCGCGGCACGGTGCGCGCGCGAAGCCTCATCTTGACCGTGTCGACCAACGTGCTTGCCTCCGGCGCCATCCGGTTCACGCCCGAACTCCCTGCGCGCCTCATCTCGGCGCTCGACGGCGTGCCCACGGGCCACGCCAACAAGGTTGCGTTTCACTTCCGGCGCGATGTCTTCGGCATGCCCGATACGAGCTACGTCAATTTCATGGACGAGCGCGATGCGGCGCGGCCTGCGTGCTCCTTCCAGATACGCCCTTTCGGCAGCACGCTCGCCATTGCCTATCTCGGCGGCGACCTCGCGGAAAATCTCGACAGGGCAGGCGAGGCGGAGATGACGGGTTATGCGCGCGCGGCGCTTGGCGACATGTTCGGCGTGGATATCTTCAAGGAACTTTCCGGCGTTGCCGCCACGTCATGGACGAGCGATCCGCATACGCTCGGTGCCTATTCCTGTGCGCGCCCGGGTCGCGCGCATGAGCGGGCGGTGCTCGCCGAATCCGTCGGCGACCGGGTTTTCCTGGCGGGCGAGGCGGTGTCGGCCGACTGGTTCTCCACCGTTCAGGGTGCGCATGTGAGCGGCATCGAGGCAGCGGAGAAGGCGGCAACCTTTCTCGACAGCGCCATTGCGGCGGCGCTGCCGCGGCGACAGAATGAGACCAACAAGAACAACGCATAAAACCGGGAGGATCGAATGGCAGAAATGAAACTGATCGCCGACGGGCTGAAATTTCCCGAAGGACCGATTGCGATGCCGGATGGCAGCATCGTTCTGGTGGAAATCGCGCGCGGCACGCTGACGCGCGCGACGGCGGGTGGCAAGGTTGAGGTCATCGCGGAACTTGGCGGCGGTCCGAACGGCGCCGCGATCGGTCCGGACGGCGCCTGCTATGTCTGCAACGATGGCGGCTTCGAATTCCACGAGGTGAACGGCGCGCTGGTGCCGGGCGATGCGCCGGCGGATTACTCCGGCGGCCGCATCGAGCGCGTCGATCTCAAGACCGGCGCGTTCAAGGTGCTCTACAGCGAATGCAACGGCATTCCGCTCAACGGGCCGAACGACATCGTCTTCGACCGCCAGGGCGGTTTCTGGTTCACCGATCTCGGCAAGGGGCGCGGGCGCGCGCAGGATCGCGGCGGGCTCTACTACGCGAAGATCGACGGTTCCATGATCAAGGAAGTCGTCTTTCCGATCACCTCGCCGAACGGTGTCGGCCTCTCGCCCGACGAAAAGACCGTCTATGTCGCCGACACGATACCGGGGCGTCTCTGGGCCTTCGATGTGACGGCGCCCGGCGAGGTTGCGCCCAATCCGGGCCCGCTGCCGGGACGTTTCGTCGGTTCGGGGCCGCAACTCTGTTTCTTCGACAGCCTCGCCGTCGATTCGGAAGGCAATATCTGCGTTGCGACGATCTTCAATCCGGGAATCACGGTTTTTTCGCCGGACGGCTCGAAGATCACGCATACGCCGACCGACGATTTCATCACCACCAATATCTGCTTTGGCGGCAAGGACCTGAAGACGGCCTATATCACGCTGTCGTCGAGCGGGCGCCTGGTGTCGATGGACTGGCCGGTGGCCGGTTTGCCGCTCAACTTCCTCAACAAGTAATCCGTTTCGCAGAGATGGCATGAAGGCACGTTCCGGATGCGGAACGTGCCTTTTTCTGTGTGAGCGGCTGTGCAACCATGCGCGGCCTTTTGGGGTGCGCGGCATCGATTGAACAGGGAGGATGCGATGCGTTTATTTGTCAGTGTACTGGTTGCGTTGATTGCGTTTACCGGGGCGGCACTTGCCGATCCCTTTGCGAATTTCTATGGCAACACGGTCAATATCGCCGGTGCGTCGGGCGAGCGTTCCGTCTTCATCGACGAAGGCGGCGCCTATTCGCAAAAGCTGCCGGATGGCAGCACGGTGGAGGGCAAGTACGAGGTCAATGGCGACACCGCCTGCTTCCTCGGGGGCGAGCAGCCCTATTGCGTTGCCGCCGAAGCCCGCAATGTGGGCGACACCTGGGAACTGACTGCACCGGACGGCTCCAAGGAAACGGCGACGTTGGTTGCCGGCCGCTAAGCCGGACTTTCTTCGCAAAAATAAAGACGGCCGGTCCCAAGGGACCGGCCGTTTTTGGTTGAGATGGGAAGCGTCAGTCCTCGACGGAAATGGCGGGCGCTTTTCTCGCGCCGCCGCCAAGCGCCCGGTCGAGATGTTCGCCGACGCGGCGTGCGATGTCGAGGAAGGGTCTTGCCTCTTCGCTGCCGGGTGCGGTTGCGACGACAGGTTCTCCGCTGTCCGATTTCTCGCGGATGGTCATGTGGAGCGGCACCTCGCCGAGGAAGTCGCAGCCGAGCTTCTCCGCCATGCGCCGCGCGCCGCCTTCGCCGAAAATATAGGACTTCTCGCCAGAGCCGGGGCTCACGAAATAGGCCATGTTCTCGACGATGCCGAAAACCGGCACATGCGTCTTCTCGAACATGGCGAAGCCCTTGCGCGCGTCGATGAGCGCGATTTCCTGCGGCGTCGATACCACGACGGCGCCCGTCAGCGGCACACGCTGCGCCATGGTGAGCTGCGCATCGCCCGTGCCGGGCGGCATGTCCACCACCAGCACGTCGAGTTCGCCCCACTCGACATCGCTCATCATCTGGGTGAGGGCGGACTGCACCATCGGCCCGCGCCAGATCATCGGCGTGTCCTCGTTGACGAGATAGCCGATCGACATGGTCTTGATGCCGTATTTTTCCTTCGGCAGGAGCTTCTTGCCGTCCTTGCTCTCGGGCTTGCCGGTGAGGCCCATCATGCGCGG
>PHEF01000023.1 GCA_002842875.1 Alphaproteobacteria bacterium HGW-Alphaproteobacteria-3
GGCATGCGTCCAGTCGTGGATCGCCGCCCCCTCCGCCTCGAGGATCGGCCGCATCTCGTGGAAGGCAAGGCCGATCCGGTGGAACGGGATGCGCGGGAAGAGGTGATGGATCAGGTGATAGGTCTGGTACATGTCGAGCACCGTCACCAGCCGGTGAATGGCGCGCGGCAGCAGGAAGACGCCGGAATCGGTGTAGCGCTCCTGCGAGAGATGCGGCCGGTGCGGAAGGTAATTGAAGATGAGCCCGATCAGCGCGACGTTGAGAAAGGTCGGCGCGATCCAGAGCATCGCCATCTCGACGCCGAAGCCGTAGACGAAACCGGCGGCGAGCAGGCTCCAGGCCGTGAAGTGATGCGCGCCCGCAATGAGATAGGGCCGCCGGAGCGTCTTGTCCTTCCACATCCCCATCCGCGTCATCATGTAGACGTAGTGAGGCGTCTGCGTGAAGAAGCGCAGGACGAGGAAAATCGGGTTCCGCCCCGAACACCACGTGTCGGGATCGCGCTCGAAATCGTTGGTATAGCGGTGATGCGCGAGATGCATCACATCGTAGCCGCGATAGGGAATGAGCGTCAGGATGCCGCCGGTCCAGGCAAGCAGATCGTTCAGCCATTTGAAGCGCTTGTCGTCGCCGCAGATCCCATCGTGGATGCCGTCATGCACGGCCATGAACTGCATCAGCAGGAGATAACCGTTGACGAACATGGCGACCCACATGGGCCACAGCCCTGTGAGCGCCGCCGCGCTGGAGACGGCAAGTCCCGCAAGCGAGCCGAGCGAGACGAAAACGGTCGGCCAGGCGACATGCCCCATATGCCGCCGCGCGATGGCGAGCGCCGCGCGATGGTTCTCCGCGCTCGTGCGCGCGGGCCGCGAGCTCTCGGGGCTCAGATCGCTCAGATGGTCGACGGACATCGTTCGGGGCCCCGCTTCAGCGTTTCATACCGGCACAAAATACACCCGCCAACGGGGTGAAACCAGTATTGCATGGCAGCTTTCATGCCATGCGCGGCAATGCCGCACAGCGCGCCAGGGAGACAGCGCCCGAAACGCCGGGCCTCCGCCGCTTACTTCGCGTCCATGACTTCCTTCACGGCGGCGGCAAGCTGCTTCAGGGAGAAGGGCTTCGGCAGGAAATGGAACTCCTGATCGGGATCGAGATTCTTCGCGAAGGCGTCCTCCGCATAGCCCGACACGAAGATGATCGGGATGCCCGGCAGCAAGCCTTTCAGCTCCTTCGCCATGGTCGGCCCGTCCATGTTGGGCATGACGACATCCGAGACGACAAGGTCGATGCGGCCTTCATGCGCACGCACGACGTCGAGCGCCACCTCACCACTTTCGGCCTGCAAAACTTCATAGCCACGGGTGCCGAGCGCCCGCGCGGCGAAGGTGCGGACCGCGTCTTCGTCCTCGACCAGGAGAATGGTGCCCTTGCCGGTGAGGTCCGTCGCTTCCGGCACCGCGGCGACGGTTGCGGCCTCCGCCGCCTTGTCGGCTGCCGTCTCGATGTAACGCGGCAGATAGATGCGGAAGGTCGTGCCCTTCCCCATCGTCGAATAGGGGAAAACGAAGCCGCCCGTCTGCTTGATGATGCCATAGACGGTGGAGAGCCCGAGCCCCGTCCCCTTGGAAGGGTCTTTCGTCGTGTAGAAAGGTTCGAATATCTTCCCCAGGTTTTCCTTCGGAATGCCGGTGCCGGTATCGCCAACCTCGATCAGCACATATTCGCCATGCGGCATCAGCGGGTGATCGAGTGCGCGGCTGTCTGCCTCCGACACATTGGCCGTGCGGATGGTGAGCCGTCCGCCATCGGGCATGGCATCGCGCG
Source organism: Alphaproteobacteria bacterium HGW-Alphaproteobacteria-3 (assembly GCA_002842875.1). Taxonomy (GTDB): domain Bacteria; phylum Pseudomonadota; class Alphaproteobacteria; order Parvibaculales; family Parvibaculaceae; genus Parvibaculum. Next base: position 1,832 of record PHEF01000023.1, read on the forward strand.
CATTGACGGCGAGATTGATGATCACCTGTTCGAGCTGGTTCTGGTCGACCTTCACGAGGCCGAGTTCACGCCCGTGGACGATCTTGAGTTCGACCTTCTCCGTCAGCAGCCGCGCGAGCAGGTTCTGCAGTTCCGCCAGAGCGTCGGTCAGCGAAAGAACCTTGGGCCGCAGCGTCTGCCGTCGCGAGAAGGCGAGCAGTTGCCGCGTCAGGTTCGCCGCGCGGTTTGCGTTCTGCTTGATCTGCACAACATCGGCGAAAGACGGATCGCCCGCCTGGTGCCGCGCCAGCAACAGGTCGCAGAAACCGATGATGGCTGTGAGAAGGTTGTTGAAGTCATGAGCGACGCCGCCCGCGAGCTGGCCCACCGCCTGCATCTTCTGCGACTGCGCGAATTGCATTTCGAGCGACTTCTGCTCCGTCGCATCGATCATGTAGATGACGATGCCCGCCCCTGTGCCCGTGTCCACGCGCGAGGCATAAAGCTGACCGACCCGATCCGGGCTGCGCGCAAGCCGCACGTCGATGGCAGCCGCCGCGAACTGCCCTCCACGCGCATTTGCAACCGCCTCGTCGACCGCCGGGCGGTCTTCCTCGAGGAGGAGCGCGGTCAATAACGACCCCCGCTCCACGCCTTCGCCCACATAGGCGACGAAGGAACGGTTCGCATTGTCGATCCGTCCCTCGGCATCAATGGTCGCAATGCCGATCGGCGCATTGTTGAAGAAACGGGCGAAGCGCATTTCCGCGTCTCTCGCGGTTTCCTCGGCCTTGTCGCCGGTCGTCCGGTTCAGCACTATCGCGAAAACGCGCGGCGGCCGCTTGCCGGTCGAAGGAACGCGCGACCGCAGGATGCGCACGGGGATTGCCTTGCCGTCGGCCCCCTTGAGATCGACATCGAGCGGCGGCAGGCTCTCTTCGCCGCCCGCCCCGCCCTCCGCCAGCGCCGGCACTTCGCCGAGCACCAGTTCGGAGAGCTTCGTTTTCCGTTCGGTCAGCCTTTCGGGAACCACACCGAGCCAGGAGGCAAGACGGGCGTTCATGAAGATGAGCCCGCCCTCCTCGTCGGTCGCGAAGAAACCGAATGGCGCATGTTCGATATAGGAAAGAGAACGCAAATGCGTGCGTTCGGCGGTTTCGGCCCGCTCGCGCTCATTCGTCATGTCGCGAAGAAGCCAGACCGCACCGCCCGACGCGCCGCTGAGCGGGCGGACGACCGCGCGGTAGACACGCTGAGCATTGGGCGGTCCGATGCGGACGTCTTCTTCCGCGGCAAATCCGGTCCGCGCCGCCTGCGCAAGCCGGAAAGAGGCTTCCGCCCCTTCGTCCCGCCCTGAAAGCAGCCTTTCGACCGGCACGGCCCTGTCGCCGTCGAAGCCACCCGAAAGGGCGCGATAGGCCTCATTCGCAAACAGCACCGCGCCGCGCCTGTCGGTCACGTAGCAGGGGTCGGGCAGCGCCGCCAGTGCATCTGTCGCGGCAACCGGCGCGCGGCTGAGCGCCTCGGAACCGGTGCCGGAAAGCCCGTAGAGAACGGCGGCGGCAATGGCGACGAGACCGAGCGCCGTAAGCGCCCCCGGCATGCCGAAGGCCTGAACGCCCAGCGTATCGAGGAGTGCCAGCACGAAACCGAGCGCAAGCGCACCGATGACGATCCAGCGCCGCGCGGGAAGCGACCATTGCGCGTCCGTCCGCGCGGCGGTGGCATCGAAGCCATCCGCGCCGCTGTCGGCAAGATCGGCCGGCGTCTCGGCCATGTCCTACTCCTGCAGTGCCCGCCCCACCGGCATGCGGAACTCCGCACCGGCACACATCGTCTCATCCAGCCGAATCATCTCCGGCCGCTTCGGCTCATCTTAGCCTTAAGACGCATGACATAGCCAATAACCTCGGCGACCGCCTTGTAGTGCTCGGGCTTGATCTCTTCGTCGATCTGCACGGTCGCGTGCAGTGCACGGGCGAGCGGCGGATTCTCGATGATCGGAATGTCATGTTCCTGGCCGACTTCGCGGATCCTGAAGGCAACGGCATCGACACCCTTGGCCACCACCACCGGCGCACCCATGCCCTGCTCGTATCTGAGCGCCACGGCATAATGCGTCGGGTTGGTGATAATGACGGTTGCGGTCGGCACGGCGGCCATCATCCGCTTGCGGCCGCGCTCCACACGGATCTGGCGCAGTTTCGCCTTCACCGTCGGATCGCCTTCCATCTGCTTGTATTCGTCCTTCACTTCCTGAATGGACATACGCTGCTTCTTCATCCACTGAAGGCGCTCGAACAGATAGTCGAGCGCGGCAACGATGGTCATGACCGCAATCACGCCCGCAAATACCTTGAGCGTCAAAGCCTGAAACATGGGCAAGAGCAAAGCGACATCCCAGGTCATCATCAGCGAGAGCTGATCGCGCTCCGGCCACACGATCAGGAAGCAAACCGTGCCGACCACCGCGAGCTTCACGACACCCTTGGCGAGGTTCATCAGTCCTTTCGGGCCGAAGAGCCGCTTCATCCCCTCTTTTGGCGATATCTTGGAGAGCTTCGGCTTCATGCTTTCGGCGGTGAAGACCGGAGCGTGCTGGATGAGATGTCCGAACAGCGCCGCACCGACAAGAACGCCGAGTGGCGCTATCACCGCGCCGAACGCATCCCGCCCGACTGCCAGCCATATGTGCCGCAAATGCTCGGCATCCATCGGAATGGCGCCGGGCTGCGCGAGGAATATCTTGAGAGAGCCCGCAAGCGAACTCGCCGATGACGGCGCGAGAAGCGCGATGGCGACGGCAGCACCCGTCATCACGAACCAGGTGCTGATCTCCTGGCTCTTGACGACGTCGCCCTTCTTCTGGGCTTCGTCCAGTTTTCGGTGTGTCGGTTCTTCTGTTTTTTCCGAGTCGTCCTGGTCCGCCACGGCGCATTCTCCCCGTTAAGCGGCGAACATGGATATCGACTGCTCGAAGCCCTGCAGGAACCACGTCATCATGGCGCCGAGAAGGAAGAGCAGCAGAAAGAAGCCGAGCATGATGTTGGCCGGCATCGCGATGAAGAATATCTGGATCTGGGGCATCAGCCTCGAAAGAATGCCGATGCCGACATAGAAGATGAGACCGAAAACGAGAAAGGGAGCCGCGAGCTGCAACCCGATCCGGAAGGAACTCGAGACGAGCGTCACCGCCATCTGCGAGAAGTCCCCGACGGGAACGAGCTGCCCGGGCACGAAGAGGTCGTAACTGTCGCGCATCGCGGCGATCATCAGATGATCGAGATTGGTCACAAAGATGAGCGTCACGGCAAGCAACGACAGGAAGTTCGCGATGAGAACGCCCTGCTGTCCCTGCGTCGGGTCGACGTTCTGCGCGAAGGCAAGGCTCATTTGCAAAGCGATGATGTTGCCCGCGACGTGAAGCGCGCTCATGACGATCCGCGCGGCGCCGCCGATGAAAAGGCCGACCGCGATCTCCGTAACGACGATGAAGACGAGCGCCGGAACGGTGTCCGGTATCGGCCCGTAGGACGCGGCGACCAGCGGCATCATCACCATCGACAGGAGCAGCGCCAGCACCAGCCGCACCTGCGCTGGAATGCTCGTTTCGCCAAGCGCCGGCAGCAGCGTGATCATCGCGGCGAGCCGCGAAAAGATCAGCATGAAGGTGAAGGCCGTTTGCGGCAGGAAATCGATCGTGATCATGGAGTGCGGCGTCCGCTGCTAACCGGTCACGATCTTCTGTGCGACAAGGTTCATGAAGCCGTTCATCGACTGCGCCATGAACGGCAGCGCAATCAGCATCGACAGGAAAATCGCCACGATCTTCGGCACGAAGACGAGGGTCATCTCCTGAACCTGCGTCAACGCCTGCAGAAGCGCGATAGCGAGACCCACGACAAGCGCGACGATCATCATCGGCGCGGAAACTTCAAGCTGCACATAGATCGCCTCGCGCGCGAGGTCGAGAATTTCAGGTCCCGTCATATTCTGTCTTGCCCCTGCCCGCGCCCGATGAATGTCCGGACACGCCGATGCCTAGATCGGCATCCTCATGATTTCCTGATAGGCCGTGATAACCCTGTCGCGGACGCTCACGACGGTCTGCAGCGTCGTCTCGGCTTCGGCCACCGCCGTCACCACATCGACGATGTTGGTGCTGGCGCCGCTTGCCACCGCCGCCACCTTCTGTTCGCCCGCCTTGGACGTCCCGACGCTTTCGTCGATCGCCTGTTTCAGCATGTCGCTGAAGCCGCCCCCGGCTTCCCTGGAAGCCCCCGCCTGGGGCCCCTGGCTGCCGGTGCCCATCCCCGCCGCGCGGGCATAGGCGTTGAGCACTGTCGATGCCGGAATGGTCGTCATGTCGCCCTAACTCCCCTCGCGCCGGTCTTACCTGCGCAGAATGTCGATCGTCTGCGCCATCATGCGGCGAGATGCCTGGATGAGATTGAGGTTGGCCTCGTAGCTGCGCTGTGCCTCGCGCATGTCCATCGACTCGACCATGCCGTTGACGTTCGGCGTCTTGACGTAGCCGTTTTCGTCCGCGCCCGGATGCCCCGGCATGTATTTGAGGCCGAATTCGGCCTTGTCCTGTATCGGCCGGCCGAGCGTCACGGTATGCGCGCCGATCTCCCGGTTGAGCTTGTCCTCGAAAGTCACGATCTTGCGCCGGTACGGATCGCCCCCCGGCACGCGGGCGGTCGAATCCGAATTCGCGATGTTCTCCGCGATGATGCGCATGCGCCCGCTCTGGGCCTTGAGACCCGAGGCGGCCACCATCATCGACTTGATCAGATCCATGGCGCTCATTTTTCGTTCCTTCCTCCTGGCTCGCCTCAACCGCGGCCAAGTGCAATCATGATGAGCCCGAGGCTCTTCGAATAAAGGCCGGTCACCGTCTGGTAATCCATCTGGTTCTGCGAAACCTTGATCATCTGGTCTTCCAGCACCACGGAATTACCCGTGGGCGAAGTCTCGAAATCCGGCTTCTTGACGATTTCGCCACCCGTCGCGTGGCCGGCATGAAGGCTCCGCCCGCTGCCCGTGACAGGACTGCCGATATGCCCGGCCTGCGTTGCGGCGGGACGAAGCGTGAGCCCGTTCCGCTCCACCATGGCGCCGAAATCGAGCTGTTTGAGGTCGCGCGCCGCATAGCCCGGCGTGTCGGCATTGGCGACGTTCTGCGCGAGCACCTGCTGCCGCGCGGTCAGCCAATGCATCCGCTGCTTCATCATTTCGAAGATGGGAAGATCGCCGATTGCCATTGCCCGCGTGCCCCCGCGACCGGCTTTTCAAACACTCATTCTGAGCGGTCGAACAACCGGAACTGAAGCCACGCATTCCTTGGCGGCAAGGGCGAGTGTTGCGCCGGACCGTTAAGATCGTGCTAACGCGGCAAGAATGACCGGGTTCGTTCACAAAGCGGTAACCAGACAAGCGCCCGGATTCTCCCGCCTTTAACCCGGCATTAAGCGTGAGGCGGCAAATTCTTCCCATGACGGACGGTCTCTGGCCGTTCCCCGTGGGGAGTAAATCCAAAATGGACTTCTCGGAAATCTTCCGGTTCGCTGCAGCCCTTGCATTCATCCTTGGGCTGATCGGCGTCTGCGCGGTCCTCGCGCGGCGCCTCGGCCTGGTGCCCGGCGCGACGCCGGTTGGCGGCCAGCGCCGCCTCGGCATCGTCGAGGTGAAGGCTGTCGACGCCAAGCATCGCCTTCTGCTGATCCGCCGCGACGGCAAGGAACATCTGATCCTGACGGGCGGCGAGCATCCCCTCCTCATCGAGACCGGTATCGACGCGCCCACCCCGATCGAAACGGAACAGGCCGCACCCGCCCAAATGGCGCTGCCGTCGCATGTCGTTCAGTTCCAGCGCATCGTGGAATTCATCAAGGAGCGCCGCGCGTGATCTCCCTGTTCCGAAAAGTCGCCACCGCCATGCGGCCGATAAATGCCGCGCGTCTCTCCGGCGTCCTTGCCATTGTGGCGCTGAGCTTCGCCTTCGCACATCCCGTCGCCGCCGAAACGATCCAGGTCGACCTCGCCGACGGGCTCGGCCTCACCGATCACGTCGTCCAGATCGTCGCACTCGTCACGATCCTGAGCCTCGCGCCGTCGATCCTCATCATGGTGACGTCCTTCGTGCGCATCATCGTGGTGCTGGGTCTCCTGCGCACGGCGCTCGGCATGCAGCAGTCGCCGCCTAACGCTGTGCTGGTGAGCCTTGCGCTCTTCCTCACCGCCTTCGTCATGATGCCGACCTTCACCGCCGCCTATGAAGAAGGCGTCGAACCGCTGATGAACCAGCAGATGGAAACGGCAGAGGCCTTCGATCGCGCAAGTGTGCCTTTCAAGGCTTTCATGCTGAAGCAGGTCCGCAAGGCCGACCTGCAGCTCTTTGTCGATCTTTCCAACGCGTCGGAACCCGAACAGGCCGAGGAAATCGGCCTTCAGGTGCTGGTTCCGGCCTTCATGATCAGCGAACTCCGCCGCGCCTTCGAAATCGGCTTCCTCGTCTTCCTGCCCTTCATCGTGATCGACATGGTGGTCGCGTCGGTCCTCATGTCGATGGGCATGATGATGCTGCCGCCAGTCATCATCTCGCTGCCGTTCAAGCTGATCTTCTTCGTGCTGGTCGATGGCTGGGCGTTGATTGCGGGCAGCCTTGTGCAGAGCTTCGGCACCTGAGGCAACGAACGGGGATTTCGCCGGCGCTCAGTTGAGGGCCGGTGCCCCCTCGACCCTCAGCGACGCCAGGAAGCGCTCAAGCGTGTCGACCGAAGCGATCCGGCTCGTCATTTCCCGGAAGGCCACGCCCTGCTCCACGATAGGCTCGGAAACGACCGCGAAGGCGCTCGCATCGGGGCTCATGCTCATCGCCTCGCCAAACTTCGACCTGAGCCTCGACAGCCCGTTCTCGTCGCCAGCCAGCGAATAGGCGATGGCGCCGCGCATCACGAGAAGCCGCGTCTCGGCATCCAGCGTCTGTTCGTGCTTCCAGCTTTCGCCGAGGAACATTTCGATCGCAGCGCCCGCCTCCGGCCAGCGCCCCGCGTCCCACAACGTATCCGCCCGGAGCCGCGCGGAAATCCTGTCCTTCCGGCCTTCCAGCAAATCAAGCGCGTTGTCGTATTGCTTGCTCTCCGCCAGCGCCCGCGCCTCCAGCAGCATCCGCCGCTGGGCAAGCGCGTCGGGCAGGAGGTTCTGCTTCGTCGCCCTGAGCGCCGCAAGCGCCTGCTCCGGCTTCCGGTCGACCAGGTAGATCGAGGCAAGCCGCGCCGCGACCTGCGCCTTGGCAACGCCGCCATGAAGACGATTCGCCACCTGATAGTCGAGCAACTGCGCCGCCTGCGTCAGCAGGTCGACCTCGACAAGCCGCTCCGCGAGAGCGCGGATCATCTCGTCGCCCTTTTGCCCGATGGGCGTCAGCTCCTTGAAGTTGTCGAAAAAGGCGAGCGCCTGCACCGGCTCCATTTCCTTGATGGCATCGCCAAGAAAATAATCCGCGAAAATGTCGGACATACGCACGTTCATCTTGTGCGCTTCCTCGCTGTCGGGATAATTCGCGGTCGCCATCTGCATCTGTTTCAGCGCTTCGCCGATCTCACCCTCCTTGAGCCGGAACGCCGTAAGCCGCGTCAGCACTTCGAGTTCGAGCGCATCCCCGCGCCAGGCATAACGCAGGCTTTCGAGTTCCTTGGCGAAGCTTTCCGTATCGATCTCGCCGCGCTTGTGCTGCAGCATCGCCTTTCCGAACCGCGCGCGCGCCGCGACCGGCGGATAGTTCGTCTCGATTGCCGCATCGTAACGCATCAGGGCCTGGTCTCCGCCCGAGCGTGCGTCCTCCGTCATGGCGCGAACGAGCAGAATTTCCGCCTTGGCCTTCGCGCTCTCCGGTTCGGCAGGGAAACCGGCCGCATAGGCCTCGGCCGAATCGATATCGCCGCCCTTCAATGCGGCGAGAGCGGCGCGCGCCCTGAAGAAGGTGCGCATCTCATCGTCGAACGCATCGAGAATGGCGCCCGCCAGCCCGAATTGCGAGCGTGCCTCCTCCCAATGTCCAAGTTCCGCCCGCGCGACCCCTCGCCATGCGGCGGCATGGGGCGCGTTTTCCAGTCCGGTTGCCGAAAGATCGGCAACGGCCTCGACATAACGTCCGCTCAACACGTTCGCGACACCCTTCGCCGCACGGAAGGCGGGATCGTTCACGAATTTCTGTTCGGCGTCGAGTGCGCCCGCGAAGGCGGCAAGCGCTTCCGGCGCGAGCCCGTAGCCAAGCAGGAAACGCCCATAGGCAAACCGCAGATCGCCCAGTTCCTGCGCCCGCGCGTTCGCAAGCTGCCCGAAATAATATTGACGCCGCTCGGTGAAGTTTTCGCCGGGCACATTGCGCCATTCCTCGAAATGCATTTCGGCGGGCGCCCTTACCGCCGCAACCGAAGTGCCGTGCGCTTCGGACGTCTCGGCGCCGCCACCGCCTGCGGACAGCACGAGCCCTTCGCGCCGCGTCACGATCACATTGTCGGGTGCCGCCGCCACATTCACATCGTCCGCCACAGGCACGATGGCGATGCCCTGCGCCGTCTGCAGCGCCTGAAACTCGACGAAGTTTCGCGGTGTCTGCATCGACTGCACCGGCCCGCGTGCCGTCGCCACAACGATCTCGTCGCCGACAAGCGGGTCACGCATCCTCAGCACCTTGCGCGTGGCCTTGAGATCGAAGGCGACGCTGCCGCGTCCGTCCTCGCGCCAGCTTCGCGAAAGCGAAATCGGCCGCCCGGTGGTCGTCAGCGTCTCGCCCGCGGAGACGCGCCAGGACGCTCCGTCCTCCACGGCGCCGATCAGCATCTTTTCGTTCAGCGGCAGAACGAGCGCGGTTCCGCCCTCGAAGGTCAGAACTTCGGGCGCGCCGAGCGAACCGGACATGTCCGGCACGGCATCCGTCGTATCGAGCGGCAGCACGGCATCGAACACGATCCAGAGCCTGCCGGCCCTTTCGAATACCGCCGCGCCCACAGGCTCCGGCCATTCGGTCACGATATCGGTTCCGCTCCGGCCGGGCACGAAATGCACCATCGCCTTGCCCTCGGGTCTCGCACCCTGGGGCAGCGGGTTGGTTGCGATCTGCGTCTCCACGGGGCCCGCCGGCGCCTCGGCCGCCTCTCCGGTTCCGGTCTGCGCCGCTTCCGGCACGATATTCGTCGGGCCGTGGGCACCGTCCCCGGCATGCGTCGCATCCACATCGTCGGCATGCGGCGAGGTGAGTTCATCGGCCGCAGCCTGCGCCTCCGGCACCTTACCGCCGGCAACGGGCTTCAGGTCCAGCACCACGCTCATATCCTCGCGGAAGTCGCTCACGCTCACGCCGGGCTTCAATGTCAGCACGATGGCCAGCCTGCCTTCATGTTCGAGCGCGCTCGCATGGCTGAGATAGGGCGGCGGGTCGGCGCGCAGCGGTGCAAGGTCCACACTGGCCGCGCGGTCGAACGTAATGGTGGCAAGACCCTCCCGCTCCACGAGCGAATAGAGCACCGGCTGGTTCCAGTCGAAGACGAGCCGCGTCATACCCTCGCGGGCGGCAACGCGCACCGCAAGACCGGGCATTTCCATTGTGGGCTTCTCGACACCCAGCGCCTTGGCCGCGAGCTCAGCCTCTTCCTCCGCCCGCTTCTTTTCCGCGGCCGCTTGCTGCCGCGCGCGCACATCCGCGGGCAGCGGCGGCGGCTTGCCGCTCCAGTCAGGCGGCATGAGGTCGACATAGAGAGAGGTTTCCGCCTGTTTCGTGTCGAGCCAGAAATCCGTCGTCAGTGCGAGGCGGATGGCACTCTTGTCGGCGTCCTGCCGCGCCAGCGCGACGTAGCGCGGCATCTGGCGGACGAATTCCTCCGCATCCGCATCGAAAGGCCTGTCGAACTGAAGAACGAGGATGCCGGCGTTGATCGTGGCGCGGTAGCCGGGAACCTTGCCTGAAAAGGTGAAGACCATGCGGCCATAGCCGTCCTGCTCGCTGAGCGACAGAGTCGTGGCTCCGGCGGCGCGGGCTGCGGGGGCAAGCGCGGCTGCAAGCAGGCACAGGCTGGCGATTGCCGCCAGGGCGCGAATGCGCATACCGGCCGTCTCCTGCTGCGCTGAATATCGGTGAGATCGAGTCACGCCGCTGCGTCCCAAAAGCTTCTGCCCACGAATGACGGCTTTCTGCCGCCATCGGGCAGTCTAGGCATCGCCGGTTAAGTGGGGCTTAAGGGTGCCGGGGAAAATGGGCGGATTAGCTGGCCTTTTCGTCGCGGCCGGGAATGGCGGCAGGCGTCTCGGCCTCATCCTTGCTCTTGCCCGCCTGGATTCCGGAAAGCCGGTCGCCGGTCGCGAGCTCGACGGTCAGGTCCTGTGCCACGACGGGATCCATCGCGGCGAGCACGGCGGACATCTTCCGCGGCTGCATCCGCATCACCACGTCGAGCAGCACGCCCATGTCCAGACGTTCGAAGATGCGGGCCGCATCTTTCGGCTTCATGGTTTCATACATCGAGACGAGCCCGGCAATCCGCGCCTCGTTCGCCTCGTCCTCGGCGCCGATCCGCTCGTTGATCCGCGCTTCGATTTCCTTCAGCTCGGCAATCCGTTCCTCGACGCGATTTTCGGCGGCGGCAAGCAGTTGCTCGCGCGTATCGAGTTCCCCGGCGCGGGTATCGAGTTCCTTGCGCCGCGAGGCGAGGCTCTGCAGCACGGTGCGCTCGGATTTGCTGATTTCAGGTTCGGCGGCGGGAGCGGGTGCCGGGGGTATGGCGGCGGCCGCCTCGGCCTCGCCGTCCGTTTCGCCGTCCGTTTCGCCGGATGCAGGCGTCTCGCCATGTCCTTCGGCCTCGTCCCCGGATGGCTCCTTGGGCGCGCTCGCCTGGGCAACCGAAATCGCCGAGATCGCCGCGCCGTTCTCGCCGCCCGTCGCTAGGTCGGCGAGCTTCAGCACCAGCAACAGCGAGGCGCAGAGAATGACGATCGGGAGAAGACGAAGACGGTCGAGCATGGGTTTGCCTGTACGTTAAACTCAGCGTGCCTTCTTCAGCGCATCGAGAAGCTGGTTCGCGGCACGCGCGGCCACGGCCGCATCGCGCGCGGAAGGAGATGGCGCCGCCACGTGGCGCGGGCCGGCGGCAGGTTGCAGCGGCATGCGCGGCGCTGCCGGCATCACGCCCCGTCCCAGCCTTTCGGCAATCCTCTCGCCGGATTCGATCATGAGCGAAAGTTCGTCGGCGAGCATGCGCGCCTGCTTGAGGTCATCGCCCAGTTCCTCGCCTGTCGCGGCACTCGCCTGCTTCAGCGCTTCGATGGCCGATACGGCGCGCTGCGTAGCGGCGTTGAGGTCGCCCACCAGTTCGCGCAACCCGTCCTGGCCGGAACGCATCGCGCGCAGCCTGCGATCCAGCATCGCGCAGTAGGCGATGGTCGCGGCCAGAAACACGCAGACAATGACTTCGAGGATGACGCCAATCGGCAAATCGGGAACGACCGTCATTTGTAGGGTCCTGCAAGCTTGGCTTCGGAAGAATCGGGATTCGCCTCCGGCGCGGCGATGACGGGCCCGCGCTTTGCGTGGCGGATCGCCTGCTCGACGCGCACCGCGACATGATTGCCGACACGGCCCATCCGGCCCCGTCCAAGCTTCACGCCGCCGCAGCGCAGGTCGATCGCGCCGTCCGGCGCGTTGTTCAGCATGAGCGTCTGTCCGACCTGAAAACCCATGACGTCGCGCAGCGTCAGCATCTGCTCGTCGAGCACCGCTTCGAGCGCCACCCGCGTCGACCAGAGTTCAGTCGCGAGATGGCTTTCCCAGATCGAATCGCGTCCGAACTTTTCACCCATGAACATCTGCAGAAGCAGTTCGCGGATCGGTTCGAGCGTTGCATAGGGCAGCAGCATTTCGACGCGCCCGCCGCGATCTTCCATATCCACGCGCAGCTTCACGAGGATCGCTGCATTGGCGGGCCGTGCAATGGCCGCGAAACGCGGGTTGGTTTCCATCCGGTCGAGTTCGAGCGTCACCGGCGACAGCGGTTCGAAGGCAGCCTGCACGTCCTGTATCACGACCTCGATCATGCGCTGGACGAGATTGAGTTCGATGGTCGTATAGGGCCGGCCTTCGATGCGCATGGCGGCGGTACCGCGGCGCCCGCCGAGCAGCACATCGACGATCGAATAGATCAGGTTCGAGTCGACTGTGAACATGCCGTAATTGTCCCACTGCTTCGCGCGGAAGACGGCGAGAATCGCGGGCAACGGAATTGAATTCAGATAGTCGCCGAAGCGGATCGACGACACATTGTCGAGCGAGACTTCGACGTTGTCCGACGTGAAGTTTCTGAGCGACACCGTCATCAGGCGCACAAGGCGGTCGAAGACGATTTCGAGCATCGGCAGGCGTTCGTAGGAGACGAGCGCCGAATTCACGATGGCGTCGATCCCGTGCCGCTCCGGCGCCGCTTCCTCGTCCACCTCAAAACCGAGCAGGCTGTCGATTTCGTCCTGGTTGAGCACGCGTTCGGGCGCCGCCGCGGCCGCTTCGGCAGCCGCGTTCATCGCTTCTTCTTCTTCGAGGGTATCGCTTTCCGGCATGTCGGGTACTTCCAGCTAACGGCTACTGAACGATGATTTCCTTGAAGAGCACGTCGGTGACGATCGGCTCCTGCGTGGCGAGGTTGAGGCGGCGAAGCAGTTCTTCCTTGAGGTAGAGCATGCCCCGCGACCCTTCGAGGTCCTCGGGACGAAGCTCGCGCAGGAAAGTCTGGAAGCCGTCGAGCACGCGCGGCATCAGCAGTTCGAGCTGCGGCACCGCTTCCTTGCTGTTGATCTGAAGTGCGACGCGCATCTTGAGATAATGCTGCGGCGGCGGCCCGGCGAGGTTCACGAGAAAGTCGGGCATGTCGTAAAAGACGGGATCGGGCACAACTTCAGCCACCACCTCTTCGCTCTCGTCACCGCCGAGAATGCCGGACATAAAGACGCCCACCCCCGCTCCCGCGAGCAGCAGCACAGGCAGCACGACATAGAGAACGAGAACCTTGCCCGCGAGCCGGCGCTTCGGCGTCCCCGCCGATGCGCCTTCTTCGCCTTCTTCCGGAATTTTGGCGTCGACTTCGGCCATCTGAACCGCCCCACCTTCTGCACGGATTGCCGCCGGAAAGCAGCGCTGCTTCCGGCCCACGTCGTTACAACCGGATGCTCGCCGACTTTGGTTAACGAAGAGTTCGCGGTTGCGCGCGCACCCCGCGGTCATTCCAGTACCGGGCCTCCCCATGGACGAGCCGAACCAGGGCCGTCTCCCGCCGCACGGCAGAATCTGCCCGGTAAAGCCTGCCCGAAACGCCCTCACGCGCCTCGGCGAAACACATCAACCCATTGATTTATATCACATTTCCATCTGGCACAGGCTCTGCACATGATCGGACGGCGCAAGGCCTGCGCCGTAAGGACATGGACCCGGCATGGAAAACGCTCTGCTCATAGGTCTCTCGCGTCAGATGACGATGACGCGCGAAATGGCGACCATCGCGAACAACCTCGCGAACATGAACACGACTGCCTACAAGTCGGAATCGATGCTCTTCGAGAAGTTCCTCATACCCGACGCCTCCGAAGAGAGCGCCGGCGGCGACATCACCTTCGTCCAGGACTTCGGCCAGCATCGCAACCTGCGCGTCGGCGCGCTCCAGACGACGGCGAACCCTTTCGACGTCGCGATCGCCGGCGAAGGCTTCTTCCGCGTGCAGACGGAAGCCGGCGTTCTCTATACGCGCAACGGCCACTTCAACCTCGACGCCGACGGGCAGCTCGCGACATCGACGGGCGCCCTGGTTCTCACCGACGCCGGCACGCCCATTCGCTTCGCCCAGGACGAAACCGGCATTTCGATCGCCCGCGACGGCACGGTCTCCTCCGATCGGGGTCAGCGCGGCAAATTTGCCATCGTCTCCTTCGACAATCCGCAGGACATGCGCAATGTCGGCGACACCATGCTCGAGACGGACCAGGCGGAAATCCCCGTGGAAAACACCCGCCTCGTGCAGGGCGCGCTCGAAGGCTCGAACGTGCAGCCCATCGTCGAGATGACCAGGATGATCGACGTCTCGCGCTCCTATGCGAGCGCTCAGAAACTCGTAGACCAGGCGGACGAGATGCGCCGCCAGGCCATTCGCGAACTCGGAACGCCGGCCTGAGGCCAAGTTCCGCCCTTCAGGGAAGTAAGGAAGAAAGTCCATGCAGTCGCTCAGCATCGCCGCCACCGGCATGATGGCCCAGCAGCTCAATGTCGAGGTTATCTCGAACAACATCGCGAACATGAGCACGTCGGGCTTCAAGCGTCAGCGCGCGGAGTTCCAGGATCTGCTCTATCAGAACCTTCGCCGCGTCGGCACCAACTCGTCGGATTCCGGCACCATAGTGCCCGCCGGCGTTCAGGTCGGTCTGGGTGTGAAAACCGGTTCCGTCTACCGCATCATGACGCAGGGCAATCTCGACAACACCGAGAACAAGCTCGACATCGCCATTCAGGGCCGCGGCTACTTCCGCGTGGAATTGCCGAGCGGCGAGGATGCCTACACGCGCGCGGGCTCCTTCCAGATCAGCCCCGATGGCCAGCTCGTCACGGCGGACGGCTACACGCTCGCCCCCGGCATCACGGTCCCGCAGGAAGCGACCGACATCACGATCAGCCGCGACGGCCAGGTGCAGGCAACCATCCAGGGCCAGACCGATCCCCAGATCGTCGGCCAGATCGAACTCGCCGCCTTCGCAAACGAGGCGGGTCTCGACCCGCTCGGCGACAACCTCTTCATCGAGACCGCGGCAAGCGGCGCGCCGACGCTCGGCACACCGGCCTCGGACGGCATCGGCAGCGTGCTTCAGGGCTTCCTCGAAACCTCGAACGTAAACGCGGTGACCGAAATCACCACGCTCATCACCGCGCAGCGTGCCTACGAAATGAACGCCAAGGTCATCACCGCCACCGACGAAATGATGTCGGTCACCTCGAACGTGAGGTAACAACGGATGCTCGTCATGCTGGCACGCAAGATATCGCTCGGCTTTCTCCTCGTTGTGGGCTTCGCCGCCGCCGCAAGCGCCGCCGAACTTCGTCCCGCCATCACGGTTTCCGGCGAAACGGTCACCCTCGGCGACATCTTCGACGATGCGGGCAACGCCGCCTCGGTCGTCGTCGCTCCCGCGCCCGCGCCGGGCACGCGCGCCGAGATTTCGATCTCCCGCATCTCGCTCTCCGCGCGGCGCAATGGCATCGGCTGGCGTAACGAAGCCGGCCTCACCCACATCGTCGTCGGCCGCAGCGGCACGACCGTGCCGGACGCCGATGTCGCCGCCGCCATCTCCTCGGCCATCGCGGCGCAATCCTCCGCCCTTCCCTCGTCTTCCGTGCTTCAGATCGATTTCGCGAGCGGCATGGCCGGCATTCAGGTCGCCGATGGCGACGAACCGACGGTCAAGGTCGAGCAGATCGCCTTCAATCGCCGCAGCGGTGCCTTCACCGCCATTCTGCGCGCGCCCGCAAACGACATGCTGAGCCCGCTCCGCCGCGTCGCGGGCCGTGCCTATCCCGTGACCGACGTCCCCGTCCTCACGCGCGACATGCAGCCCGGCGAGGTCGTTCGCCAGCAGGATATCGACTGGGTGCGTCTTCCCTCGAACCGCGTCGGCCAGAACATCGTCACATCGATCGAACATCTCCTCGGCATGTCGCCGCGCCGCCCGGCCCGGGCAGGCGAGCCCATGCGCGTTGCAGACATGCAGCCTCCGATCGTGGTCGGCAAGGGGACGCAGGTCGACATGAGTTTCGTTTCCGGCGCGCTCACGCTCGTTGCCCGCGGCCGCGCACTCGAAAGCGGCGCCGTCGGCGATGTCGTCGGCGTCCTGAACATCCGCTCGAACCGCACCGTCCAGGGCGTCGTCGAAGGCCCCAACATGGTCCGCATCGACGCGCCCGGCGCCGCCCGCGCGGCCAGCCTCGCCCACAGCGGCAGCCCCTCGTAACAAGAGCCCGTCATATCGCCGTTCCGACTTCAAAAAGGCCTGAAAATGTTTGTCAGTTCCTGTGTCCGCCTTTCCATCGTCGCGCTTCTCGCCGCCGCGCTTGCGGGCTGCAACGCCGCGGACCGCATCTCGAATATCGGCAAGGCGCCCGATTTCTCGCCGATGGCGGCGCCCGCGACCTCCGTCGCCATGCCCATGCCCGCGCCCGAGGAAATCGTCTACCAGCCGAACTCGCTCTGGCGTTCGGGCTCGCGCGCCTTCTTCCGCGACCAGCGCGCCGCCCGCGTCGGCGACATCCTGACCGTTCTCATCAACGTGGAGGACAGCGCCAAGGTGAACAATACGACGACGCGCAGCCGCTCCAATTCCGAGAATGCGGGCGTGAACAACCTCTTCGGCTACGAATCCTATCTCGGCAAGGTATTCCCCGACGCCGTCGACAAAACGAACCTCGCCGATCTCGAAAGCACCAGCGATAGCGAAGGCAAAGGTTCCGTCGACCGCAAGGAAACGATCGATCTCACCGTCGCGGCAGTCGTCACGCAGGTTCTGCCAAACGGCAACCTCGTCATTGGCGGCCGCCAGCAGGTCCGGGTCAACTACGAGGTGCGCGATCTCCTGGTGAGCGGCATCGTCCGTCCGGAGGATATTTCGAACATCAACACCGTTCAGCACACGCAGATCGCCGAAGCCCGCATTTCCTATGGCGGCGAAGGTCAGATCAGCGACATGCAGCAGCCGCGTTACGGCCAGCAGCTCTTCGACATCATCATGCCCTTCTGACGGCGCAGCACCAACGGCGCAAAATGGAAAACGCGGCCCCTTGAAAGAGGCCGCGTTTTTCCATTCTCCAGCGGGACGAAGCCGCTTCAATCGTCGCGATAAACCTTCTCGCGCCGTTCGTGACGCTCCTGCGCCTCGATCGACAGCGTCGCGATCGGGCGCGCATCGAGCCGCTTCAGGCTGATCGGCTCGCCGGTCTCTTCGCAATAGCCGTAGGTGCCGTCCTCGATCCGGCGCAGCGCCGCGTCGATCTTGGCGACGAGCTTGCGCTGGCGGTCGCGCGTTCTGAGTTCGAGCGAGCGTTCGGTCTCGGAAGAAGCGCGGTCGGCGAGATCCGGATGCTGAACCGAGTCGTCCTGCAGATGCTGCAGCGTCTCCCGGTTCTCGATCAGGATGTCCTCTTTCCACTTCTCCAGCTTGCGGCGGAAATATTCCTTCTGCCGCTTGTTCATGAACGGCTCGTCGTCGGAGGGCATGTAACCTTTGGGCAAACGTATGGCCATCTACGCAATCTTTCCCTGACACCGTTGGTCCGATTCCGACATTTGCCTCCCTGGGCTCGCATGGTCGCGAGCAAATGTCAGGCTCAAGGGACCGTCGGCAAGTCGATGAAACCGGTGGAGCTCCTGAATGTCACATTTGAGGACCGGCTTTGCCGCTGCCGGAACTCAAATGTCAAATTCGCTCCGCTGGCCCCTGCCGAAGCGCGGCGGAGTATAGGGACGCCATCCACGATTCTCAACAGGCCAGCGCGGGCCAAGCCGGTGAAATATCTGTGAAATTCTTCAGGGGAAAAATCCGCGGTTTCAGCCGCCCGGCGGCCCCTACCTAGTCTTTGGTATAGGTACCGAACTTGGCCAGTTCCACTTTCGCCCGAAGCTCGATTTCGGCGAGAACCTCGCCAAGGCGCGGGTCGTTGAAGGTGCCGTTCTGCCGCTCGACCGCCGACAGAAGACGGGCAAGTTTGGCCTTCGGCAACTGTCCCATGAGGAGCGAGAGCTTGATCTCGTCCAGGATATCGAGCATCTCCTCGCCCCGGCGGATCGCCCTGCGGCGCGGCGAATTGAGGGCATCGTCGCTCTGGGGTGTCTCCTGAAGGGCCAGCAGCGCATCGACGGCACCGAGCGAGGCAAGGCCCGAAAGTCCCGCGGTGCCTCGTGCCCCGGACGCTCCTGCCGGTGCGAAGCCGCTGCCGCCCGGGCGCGCCTGGGCGCCTCGTGCCGATCCCGGCTGGGAAGCCGATCTGGTCTGTCCGATCTTCACCTGGGTCGCCCCCCGATCCGGATGCTTGAAGGCGGAACGCCGCCCTGTTCCCTCCAGAATGGACCTCGGGGTGTTAAATCCGCGTTAAGCCTGATGACAGGCACAGGCAAGCGCCCGGCAGGATTTGCCGGAGACCGGCAGGAGCTTCCGCGAGCCACCCCGGACCGGGGCCCCCGCCGCGTCGGCGGCACAGGAAAAAGTATGCAAAATCAATAAGTTGAAAAATCACACGGCGCGCATCGCCCATGGCACGGCTTTCGCTAGATACCGTCCGTATCGCAAGCGATTGATCGGTCGACCCATGTTCCGGCTTCCCGCCATGTCTCTCCGCACCGTCCTGGCACTTCTCGTTGCCGCCTGCCTCACGGGTCTTCCCGCGAGCGCCGGCGCAAGCTCGCGCATCAAGGATATCGTCGATGTCGAGGGCATCCGCGACAACATGCTGGTCGGCTATGGCCTCGTCGTCGGCCTCAACGGCACGGGCGACACATTGCGGAACGCGCCTTTCACCCAGCAGAGCCTGACCGGCATGCTGGAGCGGCTCGGCGTCAACACGCGCGGCACCAGCATGAAGACGGACAATGTCGCCGCCGTCATGGTCTCGGCCAATCTTCCCGCCTTCGCCACACAGGGCAGCCGCATCGACGTGACGGTGAGCGCGCTGGGCGATGCCACCAATCTTCAGGGCGGCGTCCTTCTCGTAACCCCGCTGATGGGCGCCGACGGCCAGGTCTATGCCGTGGCGCAGGGCTCGCTCGCCACCGGCGGTTTTGCCGCCGAGGGCGAAGCCGCCTCCATCACGCGTGGCGTTCCCACCAATGGCCGCATCGCGAACGGCGCCATCGTGGAACGCGAGATCGACTTCCAGCTCGCCGACCTGCGCAGCCTCCGTCTCTCCCTGCGCAATCCGGACCTGACGACGGCGCAGCGCGTCGCCACCGCCATCAACACCTATCTCGGCGCGCAGACCGCATCCGCCGACAACCCGACCTCCGTGCAGCTCAACATACCCTCCGCCTATCGCGGCGGCGTCGTGGCCTTCCTCACCGACATCGAGCAGCTTCGCGTGCAGCCGGACCTGACCGCCCGCGTCGTCATCGACGAGTCCTCCGGCATCATCGTCATGGGCCAGGATGTGCGCGTCAGCAAGGTCGCGATCGCGCAGGGCAATCTCACCATCTCCGTCAGCGAGACGCCGCAGGTCAGCCAGCCCTCCCCCTTCGCCACGCAGGGCGACACCGTGGTCGTGCCTCGTACCGACATCACTGTCGATGAGGAAGAGGGCAAGAAGCTCGGCATCATCGACGGCAGCATCTCTCTGAAGGAACTGGTCGATGGCCTGAACGCTCTCGGCGTCAGCCCCCGCGACATGATCACGATCCTGCAGGCCATCAAGTCGTCGGGTGCGCTCCAGGCAGATATCGAGGTGATGTAATGGAAGCCCTCGCCGCCCTCCCCACCTTCGTGCATCTTTCGCCGGCCCGGTCGGCAGCCCAGGCGGAAGCGAAAGCAGCAGCGGCCGCCGAGGGCGGACGCGACCCGCGCGCCTGGGAAGCGGCGAAGGAATTCGAGGCGCAGTTCGTCTCGACGCTCCTCCAGTCGATGTTCAAGGGGCTCGAAGACCAGGACAATCCCTTCAGCGGCGGCGCCGGCGAAACCATGTTCGGTTCCCTTCTCGTCGACCAGTACGGTCAGCAGATGACGAAGTCGGGCGGCGTCGGCCTTGCCGACAGCGTCTACCGCGAAATGCTGAAAATGCAGGAGGTATCGCAATGAGTGCTCAGCAGGGCCGCATTCCGGCCGAGACCTTGCAGCCCGTCGACCTCGTGGACCGCCTTCTCGATCTCACCTCCGGCCTGACCTCGATCGTCCGCCGCGAAACCGATTTGCTGCGCGACCGCGCCCAGGCCGAAGTCGCCGCCCTCCAGCCGGAAAAGATCCGCCTCGCCAACGATTACGCAATGGATGTCATGGCCGTCCGTGGCCACAGGAATCTGCTCGACCGGGCGCCATCCGAGCGGGTTTCCCGCCTCAAGGCCGCGATGGGCGAGCTCGACCGTGCCCTCGCACTGAACGGCGAGGCGCTCATGGCCGCGAAATCCGTTTCCGAAGGCCTCATTCGCATGGTCGCGAACGCCATGAGCGAGCGCGCGGCACCAGCGCTCGGCTATGGACCTAACGCGGCCACCGCCGCGCGCCGCGCCGGCGGTCCCGCGGGCGCCGGTTCCCTGACGCTCGACTCGCGCGCGTAATCGCCGGCCCCTGAGCGGCCCTGTTGACCGGCCCGTTAACCGGACCGTAACCATGACAGACCGAATGATACGGGAACGGACCGATCGGCGTCCGCGGGGGCAAATCTGGACATGTCTGGCTTGAGCAAGCGGCGCATCGCCGTCGACGGCGAAATCGAAAAGAAGCTCGCACAGGGCAAGCGACTTCAGGCGCGCGAGCGTTATGCCGACGCCGAAGCCCGCTACCGCAAGGTGCTGGCCGTGGACCCGGCGCATATCGGCGCCCTCACCGGCCTTTCCCAATGCCTGATCGCGCTGGAGCGTGCGCCCGAAGCCATCGCGCTTCTCGATCGCGCCGCCGAAGCGGCCGTCCCCGAGACCGGCTACCTCTTCGACCTTGCCACCGCCTGCGCCCTTGTGGGCTACCGGCATCAAGCCCGCACCGTCTATCGCCGCGCGCTGGAACTCAATCCCGACCACACCTCGGTTCTCATCAATCTTGCGAATGTCGAAAACGACCTCGGCGAGACGCAGATCGCGGTGGACCTGCTGTCCCGCGCCATCGAGGTCAATCCAAACGCGGCCCGCGCCTGGACCAATCTCGGCAAGATTCTCACCGGCACCAATCTCCTCGACGACGCGCTGGCCTGCTACCGCCGCGCCATCGAGATCGACCCGAACATCTCGCAGGCCTGGACCAACCTCGCCGCCCTGTACGAAATTCTCGGCCGCTTCGAAGACGCGCTCGACGCGCTCCAGAAGAGCCTGACCATCGACCCCGACTGCGATGCCGCCCGCTGGAACCTCGCCCGCACGCTGCTCACTCTCGGTCAAACCGAAGCCGGCTGGGACATGTATGGCTTCGGCTTCGCCTGCCGCGAGCGCCAGCCTCACCGCCCCTTCCCGGGTCTCATCTGGGAAGGCGAGGACCTCTCGGACAAGACCGTCATGGTCTGGCGCGAACAGGGCCTCGGCGACGACCTGATCTTCTCGACCTGCTATTCCGATCTCATTGCCCGCGCCGGCCACGTCATCATAGAGACGGACGCCCGCCTCGTGCCGCTCTACCGGCGCACCTGGCCGGAAGCGACGGTCCGCGCCGAAACGATGGCGTCAACCGGCCTCGGGAACTACCCCAACGTCGATTTCGACCTCACCGCGCCCGCCGGCCTGGTCGCCGGACGCCTTCGCCGCCGCGTCGCCGACTTTCCCGGTGAAATCCGCGGGCTCCAGCCCGATCCGGCGCGCGTCGCCGAATGCCGCGAATGGCTTGCCACGCTCGGCCCCGGCCCGAAGATCGGCCTGTCCTGGACGTCGGGCAAGATCGACGACCTCCGCTCCGCCTACTACACCGCGCTCGCCGACTGGAAGCCGCTCTTCGAGACGCAGGACGTCTCGATCGTCAATCTTCAGTACACGAATGTGGATGACGAAGCGGAAGCACTCGCACGCGATTTCGGCTTCACGCTGCACCGCATGCCCGGCCTCGACCTCTACGGCCCGAAGCGCATCTGGACCAGGCTCGGCACCGCCGGGCTGCCCTGGTTTCCCGCCATGCGCTGCTACCCGATCGACCGGTCGACCGACCGCAAGTCGCTTGCCGCCCGCGTGACGGCGGACGCGAAAGCCTTCCTCGGCAAGTAAGCCCCCTTTTCCGCCGGGCCATGCCGGGCGCCGCAGAGGACAACTTGCCGTCCGTGCCCGGCAAAACTTTCCCCGCAGACGGAACTTCCTGCCAGCCCGGCCCGCCAACCCCTCCCATAACTCGTTGATTTTCCTCAGATTTCAATCTGGCCCAACACTTGCGAACAGGAAGGCCAGAAGCAATCGACGGATGCAGGGACAGGCGAAGCCGCTCATGCACCCGGTTCGGCCGCGAAGAGACTGCCGGAGCAAAGATCGGCGAACGGACAGTCAAATCGCAATCAACCTCGGGTTGTTTACGCCGAATTAATGATTAACGCCGAGTGTAGTGCCCGTGCCGCCACGAGACGGCTGGGCCAAACCCTGGATCGAACCTGCTCAGCATGCAGAACACAACCAGGCTCCTCGACGAAACGCAGTTGCGTCTCGCGACCGGCCTGAAGGTACGCAGTGCGGTCGACAGCCCCACGGCCTTCTTCACCGCGCAGGGCCTGAACAACCGCGCATCCGACCTGAACAACCTGCTCGATTCGATGGGTCAGGGCGTGAAGACGCTGGAAGCGGCGGACCAGGGCATCAAGTCGATCCTCAAGCTCGTCGAGAGCATGAAGGCGATTGCGAACCAGGCGCTCGAAACCAAGGTCAACGCCACGACAATCGTCGGCAACCGTTCCGGCGCCGCCCTCACCGGCGGTGTTGCCCTTGCGGGCCTCGGTGCCCTCGCCACAGGCAACACGCTCACCATCGCCGTCGGCGAAGTGACCGCGACGGTCGACATCGGCGCCGCCACCGGCGAAGTCGCGACCGTGCAGGACCTGATCGACTTTGTCGCCGCAACCTTCAACGGCGACGAGCCGCTCGAAGCACTCATCAACGACCAGGGCCAGCTCGAGTTCTCCGCCGCCAACGGCCGCGAGCTCTCGATTGCCGCCGACAATGGCGGCACCGCGGTCAGCCTTGCGGGCCTGCTCGGGTCTCACACCTCCTCGACCAACGGTGTGAACCGCGACAAGTTCGAAACCGACTTCA
Organism: Alphaproteobacteria bacterium HGW-Alphaproteobacteria-3; assembly: GCA_002842875.1. Classification (GTDB taxonomy): domain Bacteria; phylum Pseudomonadota; class Alphaproteobacteria; order Parvibaculales; family Parvibaculaceae; genus Parvibaculum. The sequence continues at coordinate 24,796 of PHEF01000023.1, forward strand.
ACAATCTGCGCGATCAGATCGAACAGCTTGCCAGCGACTCCAGCTACAAGGGCGTGAACCTGCTGAAGGGCGATCTGCTCAGCGTCTTCTTCAACAACGAACAGACCTCCAAGCTCGACATCGAGGGCGTGAACCTAACGCCGGATGGCCTGCTCAACATCGGCACGGTTCCGAGTGATTCCGGCGATCACGGCTTTGCCGCCGACACCGACATCAAGACCTTCGTGGACGTTCTGAATGCCGCCACCGGCGTGCTGCGCCAGCAGGCCTCGACCTTCGGTGCCAATCTCGGCGTGGTGCAGATCCGCCAGGACTTCACCGCCTCGCTCATCAACACGCTCGAGACCGGCGCATCGGAGCTGACGGTCGCCGACACCAACGAAGAAGGCGCGAAAATGCTCGCCCTGCAGACCCGCCAGCAGCTCGGCACCACGGCCCTGTCGCTCGCGAACCAGGCCGAACAGGGCGTTCTCCGTCTCTTCGGTTAACGCTGAATCTTCCGGGATTTCAAAGGGCGGACCTTCGAGTCCGCCCTTTTTGCTTAACGGGGTACACAGAACTTTTTCGAAAAACATCCGAAAAAAACGACGGGTTTTACGACCTTTTAACGAGTGCCGTTCATGCTCTCGTCATGGCTCAGAAAGAGCTTTGCTTACGTTCCTAGGAAAGGACACGACAAATGGGTGATATCACAATCAACAGCGCTGTGCGGGCGAACCTGCAGACCCTGCAGAGCACGGCGAAGCTCATGGCCTCGACAATCCGCAGTCCTTCTTCACGGCGTCCGGCCTGAACGCGCGCGCAAACGATCTCGGCGCCATTCAGGACTCGCTGAGCCTCGGCGTGAAGACGCTGAACGCTGCCGACGAAGGCATCAAGTCCATCCAGAAGCTCGTCAACCAGGCCAAGTCGGTCGCCAACCAGGCGCTCCAGGCGAAGGCCACCGCGACGACCCTCGACAAGACCGCCGAAACGGCCGCGATCGCCGGTTCTGCCGGTGCCCGCACGGTCTCCTTCCAGATCGGCACGGCCACCGCTGTCAACGTTGTCTTCGGCACGGCGACCTACGCGACGGCCGCCTCTTCGGCTGCCGCCATCGAATCCGCGCTCTCCGGCCTCACGACGGCATCTGGCTCGCTCGCCGGCCTCTCCGTCTCGGTTTCGGGCGGCGCGGTCTCCTTCGAAGTGGCGTCGGGTGAAGATCTCACGATCGCCGGCACCGCTGCTGCAACGGGCGCCGCGGGCTTCGGCATCGCGACCTCCGGCACGCAGGGCCAGAACGGCGAAACGCTCACGGAAGCTCGCTCGTCCTTCGCGACCGACTTCAACAACCTGCGCACGCAGATCGATCAGCTCGCCTCGGATGCCAGCTTCAACGGCATCAACCTGCTGAACGGCAACAACCTGACCGTGAAGTTCAACGAGTCCGGCACGTCCAAGCTGGACATCACGGGCGTGACCCTCGATGCGGCCGGCCTCGGCATCACCGAGACGACGTTCAGCGACATCGACGCCGACGTTGCCCTGCTTGACTCGGCGACTGCGACGCTTCGCAAGCAGTCCTCGACCTTCGGTGCGAACCTCTCGGTCGTGCAGAACCGTCAAGACTTCACGAAGAACCTGATCAGCGTTCTCGAAGGCGGTGCCGGCGACCTGACGCTGGCCGACACGAACGAGGAAGCGGCCAACCTGCTCGCCCTGCAGACCCGTCAGTCCCTCGCTCAGAGCTCGCTGTCTCTCGCGAACCAGGCGGAACAGAGCGTCCTCAACCTGATCCGTTAAAGAGACCCCGCCTCCGGGCGGATAAACGGGAAAAATGGACGGCGGGAACTTCGGTTCCCGCCGTTTTCTTGTGGAGCGGATGCACGGCGCGTCCAAATCGCGCTAGACTGCCGGACCCTCTCCGTAGAATCGCTGTCAGGACGCACAAGCAATGGCTCTCAAAGTCGAACTCAAGCCCGGCGAACGCTTCATTCTGGGCGACAGCGTCAT
>PHEF01000116.1 GCA_002842875.1 Alphaproteobacteria bacterium HGW-Alphaproteobacteria-3
CGCCTGCCCGAGATCATCCAAGGGATTGAGTTCCGCGACGGGATCCGCCAACTTCACATTGCCGCCTGATCAAGCGTCACCAACTTTTGCCCATATCTCATGGTTTGGTTCTTTCCGGTTCCCGCGATGTGCAGAACCGCCTGGCGTTTTTTCGCTACTGCAAGAACCATGGGTATGGCCTCGAGGCTACGAATCGGCAGTGACGCGTGCACCGATCCGGTTGAGCTCACTGCAAGGTGCCCGATGCGCAACTGCGTGAAAGCGGTATCTTTGCCCGCGCGCCTTGCGCACGTGCCATGTCGGTTCTCCTTGTAAGGGGCAGGGATTTGCGGTCAGACTGCCGCGAGTTCAATTTCGGCGGGGGCAGACCGATGGCAGCAGCGCAACCTTATTCCGGCCAGGCCGCCACCGGCGAGCGGTCCTATCTTGGCCAGGGGTCGTCAATCACCGGCGATCTCGAGTTTCCCGGAGCAATCGAAATCTCCGGCAAGATCATCGGCAACGTTTCGGCCGGTTCGATCACCTTGGCAGAGCGGGCCGAGGTCGAGGGAAGCCTTTCAGCCAACAGCATCACCATTCGCGGTCAGATGAAGGGCAAGCTCAACGGCGGTGCCGTCAGCTTGCAATCAGGCGCCCGGTTTGAAGGCGAGATCATCTACAGCGAGCTTAGCATTGAAAGTGGCGCCGAGGTGTCGGGCGAGGTGCGCAAGGCGAAAGGCTGATCGGCGCAGTCCATCATCCGAGCGGATCACGCGTGGTGTAGTGCAGCACGAAGGAAATCACTGCCGCCTTAACAGGTCGCTAACTAGTTCAGCGACCTGCAAGGGGGTACAGCAGTCTTGATTCAGGTCAACACGCTGGAGGCGAGGGAGTGATTCTCGGTTCGCGCACAAGGCGGGCGGCAATTTGCCGCAGGTTTTGGCAGCGACGGGTCGAAAATAGTGGTATCTGACCTGTCTTTTTCGGCAGGTTTGCCGGAAATGTTGGCCTGTTAACTGGAAACACAGGGAAATTTGGCGATTATGGCTATCGGGACCTAGGAGTAACGAATGAAACACCCGGTAGATGTGCATGTAGGCAAGCGAATTCGTCAGCGGCGTTGGCTGATCGGCATGACACAACAGCAGTTGGCGGATCAGGTTGGGATCAAGTTCCAGCAGATCCAGAAATATGAGACCGGCATGAACCGGGTCTCGGCATCACGGCTTTGGGATATTGCCGAGGCGGTCGGTGTGTCGATCTCGTTCTTCTTCGATGGTCTGGGCGAGGGCGAGACGTCTGCCGACAAGGCAACCGCCGACCTGATGGCCGACAAGGAAGCGTTGCAACTCGTGCGCTCGTATTACGCCATTCCCGAGGCGCAGCGCCGCCGCCTGTTCGATCTGGCCAAGGTGCTTTCGCACGCTGCCTGAAACCCCGCTTGACCCCGGCACGCGCCGCCGCTACCGCTGCGCCCCGAACACCAGGGGGCAGCGATGCGTGATGCGTTAGGGCGGTTGAGCGAGGCGGAGCGGCACGAGCTGATGGCGGTGGCAGGTGCGCTTTCCGATGCCGCGCGGCGCGAGACGCTGGCGCATTTTCGCGCCGATGGTCTGGGCGCTGAAAGCAAGGAAACCGGGCACTTCGACCCGGTGACGGTGGCGGACCGCGCCAGCGAGCGCGCAATGCGCGCAATTCTGGCGCTGCGCCGCCCCCAGGACGGGATTCTAGGCGAGGAATTTGGCCCGCGTGAAGGGACCAGTGGCCTGACCTGGGTGCTGGACCCAATCGACGGCACCCGCGGCTACCTGTCGGGCACCCCGACCTGGGGTGTTCTGGTGGCGGTCTGCGATGCTACCGGGCCGCTTTTTGGCCTGATCGACCAGCCCTATATCGGCGAGCGCTTTGCGGGTGGGTTCGGCGTGGCCGAGGTGGTGGGGCCGATGGGGCGCAAGGCCCTGTGCGCCCGCGCTGCGCGCCCGCTGGCGCAAGGGATTCTGTTCTCGACTTTTCCCGAGGTCGGCACCCCCGAAGAAGGCGCCGCCTTCGCACGGCTGGCGCGCCAGATGCGGCTGGTGCGCTACGGCATGGATTGCTATGCCTATGCGCTGGTCGCGGCGGGGCAGATCGACCTTGTGGTCGAGGCCGGGTTGCAGCCCTATGACGTGGCAGCACCGATTGCGGTGATCGAGGCGGCGGGCGGCATCGTGACCAACTGGCAGGGCGGCCCGGCTGCGGGCGGCGGGCAGATACTCGCGGCGGCCAACGCCGAGGTGCATGCGGCGGCGATGGCGGTGCTGAACGGCTGACCCGCCAGAAGCGGGGCGCTGCCCCATCTGAGGCCTCGCGGCGTTCCCCCCTTGGTGTTTGTGCAAAGTAGCGGCCGGGTGTCAGCTTTCGCGCTGGCTGTGCGCGAGACGGCCGTTGACCCAGGTGGCCCGGATGGCGCGGTCATCGCCCATCATGATGGTTGGAAAGAGCGCTTGCCACAGATCATCGGCGCGGGCGCTGCGCTGCGCGATGGCGGGGGTCGAGGCGAGGTCGAGCACCACCAGATCGGCCTCCATCCCCGGTGCGAGCGTGCCGATCTGGTCGGCCAGCCCAAGGGCGCGCGCAGAACCCGCGGTGGCAAGCCAGATCAGCTGCGCGGGGTGCAGGGTGGCGTGGCGCAGTTGCGCCACCTCGTAGGCGGCGGCCATGGTGCGCAGCATCGAAAACGACGAGCCGCCGCCGGTGTCGGTGGCAAGCCCCACGCGCAGGCCTGCCGTGGTCAGGCCCGACAGGTCGAACAGACCCGAGCCGATGAAGGTGTTCGAGGTCGGGCAATGGGCAACGGCGGCGCCGACTTCGCGCAGACGGCCGCGCTCGCGCCCGGTCAGGTGAATGGCGTGGCCGTAAAGGGCGTTTGGCCCCAGCAATCCGTGTGACTCGTAGACGTCAAGGTAATCGCGCGATTGTGGAAAAAGTGCTTTTACCCAGGCGATTTCGTCCGGCTGTTCACTCAGATGTGTCTGCATCAGGCAATCGGGGTGCTCGGCCCAGAGCGCGCCGAGGGCGGCAAGCTGTTCGGGCGTCGAGGTGGGCGCAAAGCGCGGCGTGATGACATAGGCGGCGCGTCCCTGCCCATGCCAGCGCTGCAACAGGGCGCGACTGTCGTCGTAGGCGGATTGCGCGGTATCGCGAAGGGTGTCGGGGGCGTTGCGATCCATACAGGTCTTGCCCGCCAGCACCCGCATCTGACGTGCTTCGGCAGCGGTGAAAAAGGCATCGACGCTGGCCGGGTGGATGGTGGCAAAGCTGCACAGGCTGGTGGTGCCATGCGCCAGTGCGGTGTCGAGCGCGCGCCCGGCGATCTCGGCGGCATAGGCCGGGTCGGCAAAGCGCGCCTCTTCGGGAAAGGTGTAGGTGTTGAGCCAGTCGATCAGCCGCTTGCCCCAGCTGGCGATGATCGCGGTCTGCGGGTAGTGCATATGCGCGTCGATGAAGCCCGCCGAGATCAGCGCGGTGCCGTAATCGTGCCGGGTGGCGGCGGGGTTCGCGGCGGCAAGCGTGGCGGCATCGCCTACCGTCGAAATCCGCCCGGCTTCGACCAGCACACCGCCGCGCGCCCAGATCTGCGCGGCGTCTGGCCCCTCGATAAACGGGTCAGCGGCAAAGCTCAGCACCTGCCCGATCAACAAATCCGCCATGCCACCCCCGCTTGCAGCCGATGGCGCATGCTAGGGGTTTGTTACCGGGCGGTCCACCGCCAAGCCCTTGTGGCGGGGCGAAGCGCCCTGATAAGCTGTGGCGCGCAGGGCTGGAGGCGGAGATAGGGTGAGCGAGATCGCAGAGCGCAAGGCCGCAGCGCGCAAGGCGGCGCAAAGTGTGCGGGCCGAGGCCCATGCGCGCGGGCAGGGCGCGGCGGCGACCTGGCTCGGCGTGGCGCTCGCCCCGTTCGCAGGGCAGGTGCTGGCGGGTTACATGCCGATGCGCGGCGAAATCGACCCTTTGCCCGCGATGGCCGCCCATTCCGGCCCGGTGGCAGCGCCGGTGATCCTCGGTCGCGGCCAACCGCTCGGCTTTCGCGCCTGGGCCCCTGGCGTGGCCATGCAGCGCGGCCAATTTGGCGCGCTGATCCC
>PHEF01000117.1 GCA_002842875.1 Alphaproteobacteria bacterium HGW-Alphaproteobacteria-3
GGCGTGTTTCATGCTCGCCGCGCTGTCGATCCGCGACATCGTCCTCATAGACCGGCTTGAGCTTTCGCTCGACAAGGGCCTGTGCACGCTGACCGGCGAAACGGGCGCCGGCAAGTCGATCCTTCTCGACTCGCTCGGCCTTGCGATCGGCGCGCGCGCCGATGCGGGGCTTGTGCGCCAGGGCGCGGAGCAGGGCAGCGTCACCGCCGTGTTCGATCTTGCCGCCGGTCATCCCGCCCGCGCGCTGCTCGACGAGAACGGCATCGAGACCGATGGCGACCTCATTCTGCGTCGCGTGCAGACGCGGGACGGCCGCTCGCGCGCCTTCGTAAACGATCAGCCGGTGAGTGTCGGTCTGCTGCGCCAGCTTGGCGACATGCTTGTCGAAATTCACGGTCAGCACGACGAACGCGGGCTTCTGGACGCGTCGGGCCACCGTGCGATCCTCGATGCCTTTGGCGGGCTCGAACCGAAGCTGCGCGAGGTGCGCAAGCTCTGGGCGGCGGCGTCCGCCGCGCGCGAGGCGCTGGCGAGCCATGAGGCGGCGCTTGCCAAAGCCAAAGCCGAGCAGGATTACCTCACCCATGTCGTCGGCGAACTCGACGAGCTTGCGCCCGAGCCCGGCGAGGAAACGACGCTCGCCGAAGAGCGCACGCTGATGATGCATTCGGAGAAGATCGCCGCCGATCTCGCCGAGGCGGAAGAAGCGCTTTCGGGCGATGGCGGGCTCGATGCGCGGCTCAACATCGCGCTTCGCCGCATGGCGCGCGTGGCGGAGCAGGCGGGCGGACGGCTCGACGGCGCGATCGCGGCGCTGGAGCGGACACTCAACGAGGCGGCGGAGGCGCGCGACCAGGTGGCGCAGGCGCTCCGCGCGATGGAGTTCGATCCCGCGCGGCTCGAGCATGTGGAGACGCGGCTCTTCGCGCTCCGCGCCGCCGCGCGCAAACACAATGTTCAGGTGGACAGCCTTGCCGCGCTCGCCGAGACGCTGCGGGGACAGCTTGCCGAGATCGAAGACGGCGAGACGAAGCTCCGCGAACTGCGCCGGGCGACGGAGCAGGAATCCGCCGCTTACAAATCCGCGGCGCAGGCCTTGTCGGAAGCGCGCGCGAAAGCAGCGGCGAAACTCGACAAGGAAGTGATGAAGGAACTGAAGCCGCTGAAACTCGACAAGGCGAGCTTCAGGACGCAGATCGACGTGCTGGCGGAAGGCGGACCGGAAGGCATCGACCGCGTGTCCTTTCTCGTTTCGACCAATCCCGGCGCACCTTTCGGTGCGCTCATCAAGATCGCGTCGGGCGGTGAGCTTTCGCGTTTCGTGCTGGCGCTCAAGGTCGCGCTCGCCTCGCGCGGCAGCGCGCCCACGCTCATCTTCGACGAGGTGGATGCGGGCGTCGGTGGCGCGGTGGCGGAAGCCGTCGGCCTTCGCCTCGCGGAACTTTCGCGCGAGGTGCAGGTTCTCGTCGTGACGCATTCGCCGCAGGTGGCCGCCCGCGCGCGGCATCATTTCCGTATTTCGAAGAACGAGGCAGGCGAAACGAAGGCGAAGAAGGATGCGCGGCTTGCAACGCGCGTCGAGACGCTCGATGCCGATGCGCGGCGCGAAGAGATCGCGCGCATGCTGGCGGGCGCGACCGTGACCGACGAGGCGCGTGCCGCGGCGGATCGCCTTATCGGAGGGCATCCGTGAGCAAGGACGATGCGAAGAAGGCAAGCGAGGGCGGCGTGGCGCTGGCGCGCAAGCCCGCCGATCACCTGACGATGGATGAGGCGGCGGAAGAGCTCGAACGGCTCGCGGGCGAGATCGCCGAACACGACAAGCTCTACTACCAGAAGGACGCGCCGCGCGTTTCCGACGCGGACTACGACGCGCTGCGCAAGCGCAACGACGCCATCGAGGCGCGCTATCCCGAACTCGTGCGCGAGGACAGCCCCAGTCAGCGCGTCGGAGCGGAACCGGCGGAGGGTTTTGGCAAGGTTGTACATCGCGTGCCGATGCTTTCGCTCGGCAATGCCTTCGACGACGGGGACGTGACGGATTTCTGGAACCGCATCCGGCGTTTCCTGAATCTCAAGGAGAACGACGCACTCGCCGTGACAGCCGAGCCGAAGATCGACGGGCTTTCGGCGTCGCTGCGCTACGAGAAGGGCCGGTTCGTGCAGGGCGCGACGCGCGGCGACGGGCGCGAGGGCGAGAATGTCACCGACAATATCGCCACCATCGCCGGCGTCCCGAAGACGCTCAAGGGAAAGAACATTCCCGACATCGTGGAAGTGCGCGGCGAAGTCTATATGTCACACGAGGATTTCGCGAAATTGAACGAGCGCCAGCGCGAGGCGGGGAAGCCCGTCTTCGCCAATCCGCGCAACGCGGCGGCGGGTTCGCTTCGCCAGCTCGATCCCAAGGTGACGGCGTCGCGGCCGCTGCGCTTCTTCGCCTATACCTGGGGCGAGATGTCGGACATGCCCGCGGACACGCAGAAGGGCATGGTCGAGGCGTTCGAGGACTGGGGTTTCACCGTGAACCCGCTCTTCCGGCGCTGCGACAGCATCGAGGCGCTGATCGCCTTCTATCACGATGTCGAGGAACGCCGCGCATCGCTCGGCTACGACATCGACGGCGTCGTCTACAAGGTGGACCGGCTCGACTGGCAACAGAGGCTCGGCTTCGTCTCGCGAAGCCCACGCTGGGCCATCGCCCACAAGTTCCCCGCCGAACAGGCAATGACGGTGCTCGAAAAGATCGAAATTCAGGTCGGGCGCACAGGCGCGATGACGCCCGTTGCGCGGCTCACGCCGGTTACCGTCGGCGGTGTCGTCGTGTCGAATGCGACGCTCCACAATGCGGACGAGATCGAGCGGCTTGGCGTCCGTCCCGGCGACACGGTGGTCGTGCAGCGGGCGGGCGACGTCATCCCGCAGATCGTGCGCGTGGTCGAGGACCGGCCCCGCGGCAAGAAGAAATTCGAATTCCCCGACACATGCCCCGAATGCGGCAGCCATGCGGTGCGCGAGATGAACCCGAAGACGGGCAAGCTCGACGCCGTGATGCGCTGCACCGGCGGCCTCGTCTGCCCGGCGCAGGCGGTGGAACGGCTCCGGCATTTCGTCTCGCGCAACGCCTTCGACATCGAGGGGCTCGGCGAGAAGCAGATCGCCGCCTTTTATGAAGACGAGTTGATCGCGAAGCCGGACGACATCTTCACGCTGGAAGAACGTGACAGCAAATCGCTCAAGAAGCTGAAGGACCGCGAGGGCTGGGGCGCGACCTCGGTGAAGAAACTCTTCGACGCCATCGATCAGCGCCGTGAGGTCGAGCTCGACCGTTTCATTTTCGGGCTCGGCATCCGCCATGTCGGCGAGACGAATGCGCGGTTGCTGGCGCGGAGCTATGGCACGCTTGAGAACTTCGTGGAGCAGATGCGCGCCGCCGCCGATCCCGAAAGCGAGGCGCGGGCCGAACTTCTCTCCATCGACGGGGTGGGCGAGGTGCTGGCCGAAGCGCTCACCGATTTCTTCGCCGAGAAGCATAATCGCGAGGTGGTCGAAGGACTGCGCAAGGCGGGTGTGAAGGCCGTGCCGCTCGAAGCGCAACAGACGGATTCTCCCGTCGCCGGCAAAACCGTCGTCTTCACCGGCTCGCTCGAACGCATGACGCGTTCGGAGGCGAAGGCCAGGGCGGAGCAGATGGGCGCGAAGGTTGCGGGCAGCGTGTCGGCCAAGACCGATCTCGTCGTCGCCGGTCCCGGCGCGGGTTCCAAGATCACAAAGGCGCGCGAACTCGGCATCGAGGTCATCGATGAAGATGCGTGGATGGAGATGGCGGAGGGGTAAAGTGAGAGCCGTATACTCCGGCTGCCCCCGCCCCGAAATTTGTGTGCGCTTCGCTTCCCAAATTTCGACCCTCCCCAAGGGATTCCTCTGCGAAACCGTCGCATTGGAGGTTGCCGGGTATGAGGGCCGATGTTTTGTTCGATGTTGCCCCTGTTATTGCGGTTCGATCTTGTG
>PHEF01000118.1 GCA_002842875.1 Alphaproteobacteria bacterium HGW-Alphaproteobacteria-3
GCCGGACATATGACCGCAAGCGATCCGACGCATGATCAAATCCAGTCCTTGCAAAACAGGGGGCCGTCCACATATGCCGGGTCAAGCCCGGCAATGACACATCAGGGAAAGAAGTGGATGGCCCGCATGAAGCGGGCCATGACGATTTTGGGGTGGACAGGTTTGCGAGCCGCGCTACGCGTTTAGCTTCGCGAGGCTTTCGGCGGTGTCGATGGCGGATTGCTGCCAGCTTCGCGGTTGCCAGCCGAGAAGGCGCTCTGCCTTTGCGCCGGTGGCGTGTTTTTCCTTGCCGAGTTCGGGGAGCAGCAACTTCACTTCGGGCATGCGCAGCGCGGCGATGAAGACGAGCCAGTTCGGCAACTGGCGCGTGGGCACTTTCGCGGCGGCCTTGCCCATCTTCTCCTTCAGGAAGAGCGCGACGTCGCGCATCCAGACGAAGTCGCCGGAAATGGCGAGGAAGCGTTCGCCCTTCGCGGCCGGGTCCGTCATCGCGCGGATATGGAGGTCGGCCACGTCGCGCACATCGACGAGACCGAAGCCGAGCTTCGGGCAGCCGGGCATGGCGCCGTCCATCAGGCCCTTCACGATCTGGATGGAGGTGGAAAAATCCGGGCCCAGCACGGGGCCGAGTACGCCAACGGGATTGACGACGGCGAGTTCGAGGCCGTTTCCCTCGCGGGCGATGAAGTCCCAGGCGGCACGTTCGGCGATCGTCTTCGATTTGGTGTAGGGCGTGATGTCGTCGCCTTCGAGGTTCGTCCACCGGGTTTCGTCGAAGGGTGCCGTGCGCGCCTTGTGACCGTAGCCGATGGCGGCGAAGGAGGAGGTGAGCACCACGCGCTTCACGCCCGCATCGCGCGCGGCACGCAATGCGCGGAGCGCGCCCTCGCGGGCGGGGACGATGAGCTCGTCTTCGTGTTTCGGCACGCCCGGCGGAAAGGGCGAGGCAACATGGAGCACGTAGTCGCAGCCCTGCGCGGCCTCGGCCCAGCCCTCGTCCTTCATCAGGTCGGCGGCGAAAAAGGAGAGACGGGAACCGGGCTCGGCGCCGCCCGCCTTCAGCATGGCGCGGACTTCAGGCTCGCGCGCCAAGCTGCGCACGGTGGTGCGGACCTCGTGGCCCTTGTCGAGGAGCTGGAGGATGCAGTGCGATCCGATGAAACCGGAGCCGCCGGTGACGAGGACTGTGGACATGGGTGTCTCCTTTGAGCCCCCGCCCCAAAATTCGCAGCGCGAATTTTGACCCTCCCCGAGGGGAGGGTGGAAGGAGAGGCTTTTCATTGCAGCGACTGGATTGCCAGGTCGCGGAGCTTACGCTCCGGCCTGGCAATGACATGTTTTTCTAGTCCGCCGCTTGCGCGAACTTGTCCCTTATCTGCGAGAGGTCGTGCAGCTTGAAGGGAAGCTGGCGGATGCGGTTGCCGGTGGCGGCGAAGATCGCGTTCGAGACGGCGGCGGAGACGACGGGGGTTGCCGGTTCGCCGAGACCGCCGAGGGGCGCATCGCTGCCGACGAAATGGACGTCGATTGCCGGGCATTCCGAGAGATGCAGGATCTCGTAGTCGGTGAAATTCGTCTGCATAACGGCGCCGTCCTCGATGGCGATTTCGCCGTAAAGCGCGGCGGTGAGGCCATAGATGATGCCGGACTCGATCTGCTGCGCGGCGGTGTCGGGGTGGATGACGAGGCCGCAATCGACGGCGGCGGTGACGCGGTGGATGCGCGGCTGACCGTCCTCGATCGAGATTTCGGCGACTTCGGCGACGACGGTGCCGAAGCTTTCCTGCACGGCAAGGCCGTGATGACGGCCCTGCGGAAGGGCCCTGCCCCAGCCCGCCTTTTCGGCGGCGAGACGCAGCACGGCGGCGTGGCGCGGCTTGTCCCGCAGGAGCGCGAGGCGGTAGTCGAGCGGGTCCTTGCCCGCGCGATGCGCCAGTTCGTCGATGAAGCTTTCGGAGAAGAAGGTGTGCTGCGTATGCGCGACGGAGCGCCAGGGCCCGCGCGGAATATGCGTCGGCACCTCGGTATAGCGGATCGACTGGTTCTCGATGCCATAGGGGATGTGCGGCGCTTCCAGGGGGTCGTCCTTGTAGACGTAGAGATTTTCGTAAGCCGTGGGGTAGCCATCCGCGCCGACGACCGCGCGGATGCGGGAGGTGACGGCGGGGCGGTAGGCGTCGTGCTGGATGTCGTTTTCCCGGGTGTAGACGAGCTTCACCGGCGCATCGACTTCCATCGCGATCTTCGCCGCCCAGTCGATCTCGCTGGGGAAATCGAAGAAGCCCTCGCGGAGCGGAATGCGGCGGCCGAAGCCGCCGCCGAGCAGCATCGGATGGACGGTGACGTTGTCGAAATCGATGCCGGTGACATCGGCGATGCGGGCGCGGGTGCCGAGCGGGTCCTGCACGCCCACCCAGACATCGGCCTTGCCGTCGCGAATCCAGACGGTGCAGTTCATCGGCTCCATGCAGGCGTGCGCCAGATAGGGGACGCGGTATTCGGCGGCAACAATGTCGGCACCCTCGGCGGCAAAGGCGGAGGCGGCATCGCCGACTTCCTTGTCTTCCTCGGTTTCGCCGGAGAGCGCCGCGGCCTGCGCGGCGAAGATCGTTTCGGAGGAGACGTTTGCCTTCTCGCCCGCGTCGAACTCGACCTCGAGGGCGAGGGCCGCTTCCTTGGCGCGCCAGTAATTGTCGGCGACGACGGCGACGCCCGCCGGGAACTCCACCACCTTCTTCACGCCGCGCCGCGAGAGAATTTCCGAGGCGTCGTAGGAGACGACCGTCGAGCGCGAGACGGGGCCGAGATGCACGGCGGCATAAAGCATGCCGGGGATATGCGCATCGACGCCGTATTTTGCGGTGCCGTTCACCTTGCCGGGAATGTCGAAGCGGGGGCGGGCCGTGCCGACGATGGTGTAGTCCTTGCGGGACTTGAGCTTCGGGTTCGCGGAAGGGGAATATTCGGCGGCTTCGGCCGCAAGCTCGCCATAGGTGGCGGTCTCGCCCTTCGGCCCGGTGACCGCGCTCATCGCGGCGGAGCATTCAGACGGCGAACAGTTCCAGCGCGCGGCGGCGGCCTTTATGAGCATTTCCTTCGCGGCGGCGCCGGTCGTGCGCATGCCGTGCTGGCCGGTGTAGCGGACGGCCATGGAACCGCCGGTGATCTGGAGGCTCATGAATTTCGCCACCTTGTACCAGGCGGCGGCATTGACGCCTTTCAGCATGGGCGGTACGCCGTCGCCGGGGACAAATTCATTGCCGAGCGACTCGTTGGCGAAGGCGGGTTCGGCCGGGGCCTGCTCGGCGCGCACCAGCGACCAGTCGGCGTCGAGTTCCTCGGCCGCCATCATGGTGAGCGCGGTGATGGTGCCCTGCCCCATGTCGGCATGGGGGACATAGACCGTCACCGTGTTGTCCGGCGCGATCTTGAGCCAGGCGGTGACGAAGCGCTCGCCTCCCTTGGCGGCGGCATTGTCCGCGAGCGTCCGGCGCGAGGGGCCGGAGGCGGCATAGCCGAGAATGAGCGCCCCGCCGGCGGCGGCGCCGCCCGCGATGAGGAACTGGCGGCGGGTGGGTTTTCCGAATTTCATGGCCATGATCTTTCCCTCCCTCAAGCCGCTGTCACGTCGCGGATGGCGGCGCGGATGCGCGGATAGGTGCCGCAGCGGCAGATATTCGTTATCGCGGCGTCGATGTCTTCGTCCGTGGGCTGAGGATTTTCCGCGAGCAGCGCGGAGACGGCCATCAGCATGCCGGACTGGCAATAGCCGCATTGGGGAACCTGCTTTGCGATCCAGGCGGCCTGGAGCGCGGACAGCCCGCCCTCGGGCGCGCCGGAGACGGCGGCAAGGCCCTCGATGGTGGTGATTTCGGCGCCGTCGGCCGCTTCCACGGGGGTGACGCAGGTGCGCGTCGCCACGCCGTCGATATGGACGGTGCAGGCGCCGCAGGCGGCGACGCCGCAGCCGAACTTCGTGCCGGTGAGGCCGAGCTCG
>PHEF01000024.1 GCA_002842875.1 Alphaproteobacteria bacterium HGW-Alphaproteobacteria-3
CGAGATGTTCGGCATCAAGGAAATCTACATCGAGGATCTGCGCGAGACCTTCGTGCGCGACTATGTCTTCCCGATGTTCCGCGCCAACGCGCTTTACGAAGGCGTCTACCTGCTCGGCACCTCGATTGCCCGTCCCTTGATCGCCAGGCGCCAGGTCGAGATTGCCGCCGCAACCGGCGCCGACGCCGTCTGCCATGGCGCGACGGGCAAGGGCAACGACCAGGTGCGCTTCGAGCTCGGCTATTACGCGCTCAATCCGGACCTCAAGGTGATCGCGCCCTGGCGTGAATGGGACCTGACCTCGCGCACGAAGCTCATCGAGTTTGCCGAGAAGCACCAGATCCCGATCGCCAAGGACAAGCGCGGCGAAGCGCCCTTCTCGGTGGACGCAAACCTTCTCCACATCTCGGCCGAAGGCAAGGTGCTGGAAAACCCGGCCGAGGAAGCGCCGGAATATGTCTATTCCCGCTCCGTCTCGCCGGAGGAAGCGCCCGACAAGCCGACCTACATCGAGGTGGGCTTCGAAAAGGGTGATGCCGTCTCCATCGACGGCGTGAAGATGAGCCCGGCAACGCTGCTGACGAAACTGAATGAACTCGGCGGCGCGAACGGCATCGGCCGCCTCGACCTCGTCGAGAACCGCTATGTCGGCATGAAGTCGCGCGGCGTCTACGAAACGCCGGGCGGCACGGTGCTCATCGCCGCCCATCGCGGCATGGAAAGCCTCACGCTCGATCGCGGCGCCGCCCATCTGAAGGACGAGCTCATGCCGCGCTATGCCGAGCTCATTTATAACGGCTTCTGGTGGAGCCCCGAGCGCGAAATGCTGCAGGCGCTGATCGACAAGAGCCAGGAAATGGTGACGGGCACCGTCCGCCTGAAGCTCTACAAGGGCTCGGCCACCGTCGTCGGCCGTTCCTCGCCTTATTCGCTCTATTCCGAAGCACACGTCACCTTCGAAGACGACGCCGGCGCCTACGACCAGAAGGATGCCGCAGGCTTCATCAAGCTCAATGCGCTGCGCCTGCGCCTGCTCGCGGCCCGCGACAAGAGGGTTGGAAAGTAATGCGTATCGACGCCATCCCGATCGGCAAGAATCCGCCGGACGACATCAACGTGATCGTCGAGGTGCCGCATGGCGGCCACCCGGTGAAATACGAGATGGACAAGGAATCCGGCACGCTCTTCGTCGACCGTTTCATGCACACGGCCATGCAGTATCCCTGCAACTACGGCTTCGTGCCGCACACGCTGTCGGATGACGGCGACCCGGTCGATGTGCTCGTGGTGAGCCGCATTCCTGTCGTGCCCGGCGCGGTCATCCGCTCGCGTCCCATCGGCGTTCTGATGATGCATGACGAGGCCACCGACATGCCGGACATTCTGATCCAGCGCATCACGCATTTCTTCGAGCACTACAAAGATCTCGAGGAGGGAAAATGGGTGAAAGTCGACGGCTGGAGAGACGCGAACGTCGCGCGCGAGCTGATCATGAAGGCGATCGAGGCGGGGAAGAAGGGCTAATCCGGATCGGCCGACATCGCCAGCACGCGGCTGATCGCCATGAGCGGACGGCCGCTCTCCTTGCGCCAGACGTTGAACGCCTCCTGCACCGCGCGCATGGCCTTCGCCGAGGTCGGCGCCTTGTCGATAACACCCGCCTTCGCAAGCGCCGCGACAACCGAGGGCGACATCACCCAGCCGTCGACGCCCATCTGCCGCAGGAAAAACTGGGCAGACGCGCCGGACAGACGGTCCCCGCGCTTCTTGAGCATGTCGAGAAGGCCGGCGAAGTCCTCCGGCTTCGAGGCAGCGAAGAACGCACCGGCCGAGCCGTGTTCGTTTGCCAGATCGCAGACGAAGCGCGCATTGTTTCGTGTCGCGACGATCTTCGCGCCGTTTCGCACGATGCGCGCATCGCCCGCGAGCCGCTCGATATCTTCATCGGCATAAAAGGCGATGCGGTGCGGGTCGAAATGGTCGAAGGCCTCCTCGAAGCCCGGCCACTTGTTCTCGATCACCTTCCACACGAAGCCCGCCTGGAAGACGGACTTGGTCATGGCCGATAGCCAGCGGTCATCTCCGACCTTGCGGATGGCGGCGGCGCCTTTCGGCTTCGGCAGTTCCGCTTCGACGGCCTTGGCGCCGCCATGCCTTTTCGCGGCGCGGGCGAAGATCGTTTCGAATTTTTCCATGACCCCTCCCCGGAACACCGGAAAAGACTAGCCCAGCCTCAGGGCAGCCGCCACGGGTCTTCCGGCCCGAGCACATGGCCGGCCACTTCCTGCATCAATATTTTGCCCTGGTCCGCATTCGTAAGAATGACGACGCCGGCCCGCCGCGAAGGATCGATCACCATTATCCCGCGCAAACCGATATTGGTGCTGGTCTGCCAGAGGGTCAGGCCGCCCTCGTGCTCGCGCGTGCCGAAACCGAGCCCCCAGCCGAACCGGTCTCCCTTTCTTTCGGCGACCATCATGCGGCTCTCGACCATGGCCGCGCGCAATGGCGTCCCGACAAGCGCTCCATCGACGAAACCCGCGACGAAGAGAGCCAGATCATGCGCACTCGAGCGAAGCGACAGCGCGGCATTGAAGTCGTCGCCGTCTCGCGCGGGGAGCGGCACCTGCCAGGTCATGAAAAGCAGGCTCATGAGCAACACAGCCCCGAAGAGGACCGGACTGAACGATGAACGCCGCATGCCCCGCGACAGCACCCCGTCCGACCAGCCGCGATCGAAGATGAACCGGAGATACTGAACCGCGGCAACGATGAGCGCGATCGCCGCCAGCCACACGATGAAATAGCCGAGACAGAAGAGAAGCGCCCATCCGCCCTGCAGATAGTAGAGAATGGCGCTGGCGCCAACCGGGGCGATGACAGCGGCGGGAACGAGGTCGAATGGCTCGAGCTTCAGCCGGTGAAATCCGAGCCGCACCACCAGCACGGTCACGATCGCAAACACCGCGAAGATGGCGGCCATCGGGCCTGCGAAAGCGGAGATCGGCATCCAGAGCGCGTGATGACCGCGCGCGACTTCGCCGACAAGCCCCTCGGGGATGACATAACCGGACGACGACATACCGAGCGGCTGGAACAGGCGTTGCCGCATCAGGCGGTCGAAGGGGACACCCTCGATCTCCGACATCACATGGGCGAGATAAACATATCCCATGCCCGAATAGCCGAACTCGGTCCCCGGCTCGAAAGAAAGGCCGCGCGATCCGAGCCGCACCCGATCCGAAAGTCCCGACCGATGGTTGAGCACATGGCGAAGCGTCACCGTCGCCGACGCGCGCTCATCGGGCAGCCAGGGCATTTCGAGATAGTCCGACAAAGGCGTGTCGAGCGACATCTTCCGCTCACGCACCAGCAGCATCGCCGCATAGGCCTCGAGCGGCAGACCGAGGCCGCCGGCTTCGAAAAGCGTGTGCGGCGTCACATCCTGATCGCCGTCCGCGTCGGCGTAACCATAGCCCTTTTCATAGACGATGCGCCCATCGGCGATGACAGCGAGCGCAACGCCCGGAATATCGAGCTCCCTCATGCGCCGCTCGATGAAATAGTCGAGCGCGTGGCGCATCTCCGCCTGCGGCCAGCCGATCATGCCCGCTTCGGGATCGTCCTGCACCAGGGCCGCCTGAGCCATGGCCATGTGTGGCACGAGACACAATGCGAACAAAAGAAACAGGCCGGCGCGCCGCCAGGATTGACCCGCCGCCACATCCGCGACTACTGATAGAGCTTCACGCCAGATGGAGCGTTGATGTCTGTATTCGGAGAAAAGCGCGGCCGCTGAGAGGGAAGCCCCCTTTTTGCCGGGCCGTTCCACAGGACGGGAGCCCGCACGCGCAGCGCGACTGCCTGCCCGCGGCGTGAGGCCCGCCTCGCTTTGGCTTTTCTCCGGAACTCTATTCATGAATATCTCGAAGTTCGAGCAGCGCACGCTGCACGCGCTCGCGCGCGGCGGACGCATCTGCGTCGAGAAGGACGGCAAGGGCAAGATCGTCGAAGCCGCCTGCATCACGCGTGAAGGATGGGTGCTTGCCGACTGCACCCTGGCCACATTCCAGCGCTTGAGAAAAAGACGGCTGATCGCCTCGCGGGAAGGCAAACCCTATCTCATTACCCGCGAGGGTTTGCACGCCGTGCGGGCGCAACTCGACAACAGGTGAAGGCAGGGCGGAACCGCACATCTAGAGCGTTCCGTCCCCGTCGATCGGCATGCGCGGCATCTGGAAGCTGAGCCGCAGCGCATCAATGCGCTTTCGCGTCTCTTCTTCCAGCGGTCCGCGCGCCTCGGCGTCGAGAATGGCGGTAAGCTCCGCGCGATTCTTGACACCGAGTACCAATGTATCGACGCCCGGCATGTGGAGCGCATAGCGATGCGCGACGATGGCCGGGTCTTCGCCGAGGTCGCGGCAAAGCGTCCGGAAAGGCGCCGCCTTCTCATAATCGCGCACTTCCGGATCGTCCGCTGCCAGCGGCCTGTCGATGGCGGCGGTAAGCGCGCCCGCCTGCACCGCGCGAATGCCCATCACGCCCACATCGTTGTTCTTCGCGGTGCGGATGATGTTACGCGGCTCCGCAGGCTCTTCATATCGCCGCATCCCGCCGGGCGAATCGAGGAGGTTCGTCACGGCCTGCACGACGGCCGGCTTCAGCGCACCTCGAAGCGCATCCATGATACTGCGCGGCAGTCCCGTGCCCGTGATCCCCCAGTTTCCGATGAGGCCTTTCTCCTTCAACACCTCGAAGGCAGGGACCACCTCGTTGACGAAGGCCGACCAGCGCACGACGCCATACTCCTCGAAAGCCGGATCGCGCTCGTAAACGTAGTCGTCGGGACAGATATTCGAGTGGAGGATGAAGATGTCCGCCTGTTCGCGCTTCAGCGTGGCGAGGCTACGCACGACCGACTTCTCGAGGCGGCCGGCAATGCCGGCAAGATGTCGCTGCCCCACCATGCATTTCGTCGTGACGCGAACGCCTTCCGGCCAACCGGCGCCGAAGGTTTCACCCGCCACCGCCTCCGCTTCGCCACGGCCATAAAGCGGCGCGAGATCGATCAGTGTGATCCCGCGTTCGACGGCGAGGCGGAGCGTCGCGACGGCCTCCTCGCGCGAGGTCTCTCCCCAGATCTGGCCAAGCCCGCCGCCACCCAGCGTGAGCGCGCTGACAGGCCAGAGCTTTCCGAGCTTGCGCATTTCCATGAGCGTTAAAAATCCTTCGGCAATTCGATTCCCTTGGCCCGGCAGGCGGCAATCACGGTATTCCGCAACAGGCAGGCAACCGTCATGAGACCGACGCCACCGGGAACGGGCGTGATCGCGCCCGCGACTTCCGCCACTTCGTCGAAGGCGACGTCGCCGACAAGTCTCGTCTTGCCCTCGCCCTTCTCCGGCGCGGGAACGCGGTTGATACCGACATCGATGACGATGGCGCCGGGCTTTACCCAGTCGCGCTTCACCATTTGCGGACGGCCCACTGCCGCAACGAGAATATCCGCTTCGCGCGCGATGGCAGGCAAATCGTGAGAACGGCTATGCGCGATCGTGACGGTGCAGTTCTCCCGGAGCAGCAATTGCGCGACGGGCTTGCCGACGAGGTTCGAGCGCCCGATCACGACCGCATGCTTGCCTGAGAGATCGCCACCGGCCTTCTTCGCCATGATGAGACAGCCCTCCGGTGTCGCGGGAACCATCGCGGGCAAGCCGCTCGCGAGCCGCCCGGCATTGAGCGGGTGGAGCCCGTCAGCATCCTTCGACGGATCGATCGCATCGATCACGCTCTGCTGGGAAATGTGATCGGGCACGGGAAACTGAACCAGAAATCCGTGTACGCTCGGATCGGCATTGAGCTCGCGTACCTTGGCGAGAACATCCGCCTCGCTCGTCTCGGCGGGCAGTCTGTACTCGTATGAATTCATGCCCGCCTCGCGTGTCGCGATGCCCTTGTTGCGGACATAGACCTCGCTCGCCGGATCGTTTCCGACAAGCACCACGGCGAGACCTGGCGTGAGCCCATGCTCCTTCTTCAACCGCGAAACCTCCGCCGCCACGCGGGCGCGCAGTTCCGCGGATATGGTCCTGCCGTCGATGATGGAAGCTTTTACCGGACTCGTCATGAGGGCACCTCGGTGTCTGGATGGGGTGCCCAGGCGAGCGGCGCATAGCCCCCGCGCTCCACGGTGGTTTATTCCACCTCTTCTCGCCAGTCACACAAGGGCAGCGGCACTATAATAAGGACTGCCGTCCCGCGACAAGCCCGCGTCTGCATCACTTCGGTCTTTCAACGAGGCTTTCGAGCCATGTCTCGATCCGGCCCCTGAGATCCCCGGGGTCGCCCGCCACCGCAACAATCTTGTTACGTCCCGTCTCGCCCGAGGCAATGGAGAGCGAGGAGCGGGGCACCCCCCATGCCTTCGCGAGCAGCTTCAGAACGGCAGCATTCGCCTTGCCCTTCTCGGCCACATCCGAGACGCGAAGCCTGAGATGCGGGACCCCGTCGGCATCCTCTCCGCGTCCCTCAATCCGGTCGCTGCCGCCACGCGGCGTCACCCTCAACCGGACCGTCACGCCGCCCGCTGTGGGCTTGACCAACATCGGCCGTCAGAAGCGGCCGGCGCCAAGCCACATCGGAATGTCGTATCGGATGAGGTTCTGAGCGAAGAAGAGCGCCAGCAGCAGAATGACCGGGGATACGTCCAGGCCGCCCAGATTGGGCAGAAGATTGCGGATCGGCCTCAAGACCGGCTCGGTAAGCCGGTTGATCGTGTCCACCGCGATATAGACGAAGCGATTATGCGTGTTGATGACGTTGAAGGCGATGAGCCAGCTCAGCACAACGCCAATGATGATCACCCAGATATAGAGAGTGATGAGCGTGTAGATCAGGTTCAGAAGAGCAATCATGGGGGCTCGCCGGTTGCTGGTTTTGGGGAAGGGACGGCTCACGCGGACGGCCGGGAAACAGCCGGAAACGGGGTGCCGGATAGCCCGCCTCCATGAGATGTAACCGCCGGGGAGGGCCTGTTCAAGGAGAGCTTTGCCGCCCGGTCCCGCTTGCGGCGCACAAACCGGACCGCCGGACGGCGCCGCTTCCGGTCCGGGGGCAACAAGGACAAAGGACATTCGGGCTCTCCCGATTGCTTCCGCGGACGCCTCTCTTGACACCTCGCTCGCTGCCGCCTAATAAGCGGCCTCCGGCGCATGAAAAAGCGCAGGGCTCCGGGGCCGTAGCTCAGTTGGGAGAGCGCCTCGTTCGCAATGAGGAGGTCAGCGGTTCGATCCCGCTCGGCTCCACCATTTTCCGGAAGCCCCCCGAAAATCCACAGGCATGCCTCAGGCTGGCTCGGCCTCGCCCGTTGTTGTGCCCGCTTCCACTGGCAGCCAGTGATCGAGAAAGCGGCCGAGCCACGCCCGGAGCGTGGCGTCATGCGCCGCCCGTCCCTTCCGGTGCAGTTCGGCCGGCTGCGCACCCGGCTGGGACAGTCTGTGGCTCGCAAAGGTTAGCCAGGCATCCATCATCGGCGTGGTGAGTTCGGGATGGAACTGTATGCCATAGGCGCAAGACCCATAGCGCATCGCCTGAACGGGGAATTCGTCGCCTTCCGCGAGCTGGACCGCCCCGGACGGCAGATCGAAGCCTTGCCCATGCCATTGATAGACATATTGCGGATCGTCG
This sequence comes from Alphaproteobacteria bacterium HGW-Alphaproteobacteria-3, assembly GCA_002842875.1. Classification (GTDB taxonomy): domain Bacteria; phylum Pseudomonadota; class Alphaproteobacteria; order Parvibaculales; family Parvibaculaceae; genus Parvibaculum. The sequence continues at coordinate 7,687 of PHEF01000024.1, forward strand.
AAGAGAGGGCGGCCTTCAACGGTGGGCCGGATCGGGTAGTAGCCCACCTCCACCCTCTCGTCCTCGCGGTCATAGACGCGGGCGCCCAGATGCCGCGCCATGAGCTGTCCTCCGAGGCAGATGCCCAGATAGGGCTTCTCCTCCCTGAGCGGCACGCCAATCCATTCCGTCTCCGCCTTGATGAAGGGCAGGTCGTCATTGGCGCTCATGGGTCCACCGAAAATGATGGCCGCGTCGTGGTCTTCCATGGTGGCAGGCAGGGGATCGCCAAGCGCCGGGCGGCGAATGTCGAGCAGACAGCCCCGGCGAAGGAGCGCTTGCGCGACTCTGCCGGGACTGGAGCGCTCCTGATGGAGCACGATGAGAATGCGGCGGGTCATGGTTGCTGACCAATTTGGGGCCGCCCCGGCTCCGGTGCAAGAGCCGGGGCGCGACCCGATCAGCCTGCCATAAAAGCCCTTACATGGCGCTAATGCCGCCGTCGATCTTGATTTCGGAGCCGGTGATGAACTTCGATTCGTCCGAGGCCAGATAAAGAACGCAATAGGCCACGTCGTCCGGATCGCCGACGACACCGAGCGGCACCTGCTTCGCGAGCTTCTTCACGAGCTCTTCCTTCGACATGCCGCGCGCCATGCTATCGAGGATCGGCGTGTCGATGAAGGTCGGATGGATCGAGTTCGAGCGGATACGGTAGCCGCGCTTCGCGCAATGAAGCGCGACCGACTTCGACAGCAGCCAGACGCCGGCCTTCGCCGCGTTGTAGGCGGCCATGTTGTGCCCCGCGATCAGCCCCGCAATCGACGACGTGTTGACGATCGAGCCTGGTGCATGCGGCACCATGTAGGGGATCGCGTATTTGCAGCCGAGAAAGACGGAATCGACATCGACCGCCATGACCTTCTTGTAGGTCTCGAAATCGGTGTCCTCGACCGTCGTGCCGCCGCCGATACCGGCATTGTTGAAAAGCACGTTGATGCCGCCCATCGCCTTGTCGGCTTCGGCCAGCGCATCCTTCCAATGGTCTTCGCGTGTGACGTCGAGCCCGACCGCAAAGGCCATGCCCGGACATTCGGCATTGATCTCGGCGGCGACGGCGGCCGCGCCCTTCTCGTTGATGTCGGCGAGTGTCACCTTTGCACCCTCACGCGCAAGCATGATGGCAGACGCCTTGCCGAGCCCCTGTGCGCCGCCGGTCACGAAAGCCATCTTGCCCTCGACGCGGCCCTTCCTTTCCTTCGCCATTTTCTTCCTGTCCTTGATGTTTTGAAATGCCGCGACCCTACAGCGCCGTGCGAGGCGGCAAAAGCCACGAAAACCGCTTCTATTTCATCTGGTCAGAGCATCGCCGTGTTGGTCGGCACACCGAGCAGCAACCGCCCCGTCAGCTCGTAGGTCGCGTCCGAGACCATCATGTGCTGGGTCGCAACATGAACGTCGCGGAACTGCCGCTGCAGGGGCGAGCTGCGATAGACCGAGCTACCGCCGCCAAGCGTATACATGAGATCGACCGCACGCACCGCCGACTGCACGGCATGCGTTGTCGCAAGCCGGATGTCGCGGCGATGCGCGACCGTGATCTCGCCGTGCTTCGTGGCCGCTTCCCATGCCGCATCGACGGTCTCCATCAGAAAGGCGCGCGCCGAACGGGTCAACGCTTCCGCCTGCGAAACATCGAGATGCGCCTTGGCGCGAAGCGCAAGCGGCTTCGACGAACCCTGCGGCGTCTTCCCGCCTGCAAGCTCTACCAGCGTATCGATCGCGCCACGCGCAAGACCGAGAGAGACCGCCGCAATGCCGATCCCGAGAAGCCCGAAGGTCGGGAAGCAATAGAGCGGACGGGCAAGCGGCTTGTCGCTGACGAGGCTTACCGCCCGGGCTGCAGGCACGAAGAGATCCTTTACCTCGAAATCCGTGCTGCCCGTCCCGCAAAGGCCGGAGACGTCCCACGTATCGTGAAGCAGCACGTCTTCCGCCCGGAACATCATCATCCGGTTTTGTGGCAGGCCTTCCGCGGCCATTTCGGGCTTCCCGTCATCGCCGATGATGAGCGCACCCCCGGAAATCCACGAGGCATTGCGCGAGCCCGAGCCCCACTGCCATCGGCCGGTGACGCGGTAGCCGTCGACGCCACCCTCGTTTGCATGCACCGCCTTGCCCCGCGGCGCGAAAACGCCGGCGGTAATGGTGAGTGGATCGCCGAAAATTCGTTCCGCTTCGGAGGGCTCCAGAAAGGCGGCAACGACACCCGATGTCGCGCCGATGAAGACGCACCACGCCGCCGATCCGTCGGCCTGCGCAATCCGCTCGACCACTTTCACAAGCTCGCCGGGATGGCTCTCGAGCCCTCCATAGACTTCCGGAACGCAGAGCCGGTAGAGACCTGCCTCCGCGAAGCGTTTCGCCATGTCCTGCGGCAGGAAGCGGTTTGCCTCGATTTCCGCCGCGCGCTCCGCGATCTCCGGCGCGAAACGCTCGGCGGCCTCAAGGAGGTCCGCACTTGTCTTCTTCGCCGTCTCCGTTGCGGTCATGACGTCTTCCCTCTCTTCAGGCGCCGAGCTTCAGCCGGTTCGCAATATTGTTTTTCTGCATGTTGGAAGAACCACCAACAATGGGCAGGCTGACCGCGTCGCGTACATAGCGTTCCATGTCCATCTGGTCGGAAAGCCCATAGGCGCCGGTGACGCGCATGCACATCTGCGTGACTTCCGCTGCCGCCTCGCAGCAGAAGAGCTTCGCCATCGAGGTTTCGACCGAGCAGGGCCGTCCCCGATCGGCGAGCCAGGCCGCGCTATAGAGCATGAGCCGCATCGCACGCACTTTCGTCTGTACTTCGGCCAGCGTGTGGCGCACCGCCTGATGTCCGGCGATCGCACGGCCGAACTGCACGCGCTCTTCCGCATAACGCCACGCATCCGCAAGCGCTGCCTCCGCAAGGCCCAACGCACAGGCGGAAAGTTCGAGCTTCTCCACTTCGAGCGCACGGCCCGCAAGCTGGTTCCAGCCCTTGTTCCACATCGCCTCGCCACCGAGAATATTCGCGGCAGGAACGCGCACATCCTCGAAGATCACGTCCGTCGTTTCGACGCCGCGAATACCGAGATGCCCGAGCGGCGCGATGGTAATGCCCGAAAGCGTTGGCGGGATCAGCACGATGGAAAGGTTTTTGTATTTGTCTTCCTTCGGCCCGGAACGCAGCAGGCAGAAAATGTAGTCCGCTATATGAGCGCCGGTGCACCAACGTTTGGTGCCATTGACAACAAGCTCATCGCCCTCGCGCCGCGCCATCGTCTCGACGGTTGCAAGATCGCCGCCGACATTAGGTTCCGAAAGCCCGTAGGCAAAGAGGAGGTCGCCTGCCGCGACTTTCGGCAGCAGCGCCTGCTTCTGCTCCTCGCTCGCGCTTTCGCCGAGGTTCATGCCTGCATAACAGACCGCCATGATGTAGGGACAGGCAACAGCGACAGAGCGTTTCGCGATTTCCTCGATCACGGCCATTGTTGCGTAGATATCGACACCGGCGCCGCCGAACCGCTCTTCGACCGTGAGCCCCATCATGCCCATTGCGCCGAGCTTTTTCATCGGCGCGGCCGGATAGATATTGCCCCTGTCCCATTCCCGCGCCTTCTCTCGTGGCATTTCAGCCTCGACAAAACGGCGCGTCGTCTCGCGCAGCATGCGCACATGTTCGGGTTCGTCGAAATTGAGGGGCATGTCCTGCGTCGCGGCATCCATGGCATTCACCGTCCCGTAAAGACGGGTTTGCGCTTTTCAAGGAAAGAGCGCACGGCCTCCTTGTGATCTTCCGTCGTGAAGGTGAGCATTTCGTAGCCGATCGACGTATCGAGAATCGAATGCGCAAGTTGCTTGAGCCCGATATTCACCGAGACCTTGCTGTACTTGATGGCCTGGATCGCACCGCCCGCGAGCTTGTCTGCAAAGGCTTCGACACGCCGGTCGAGTTCGGCATCCGGCACGACGTAATTAACGAGGCCGATGCGCTCGGCTTCGGTGGCAGGCACCGGATCCCCCGTCATCAGATATTCCTTCGCGCGCGCGTATCCGACGAGCTGCGGCCATATGATCGCGCCGCCATCGCCTGCAACGATCCCGGCGCGCACATGCGGATCGGCGAAGCGTGCATTGTCGCTTGCGAAAATCACGTCGCACATGAGAGCGATGGTCGCGCCAAGCCCGACGGCAGGTCCACGCACCTTCGCGATGACCGGTTTCTCGAGATCGAGCAGCGAGAAGACGATGCGTTTGGCCTCGGCGGCGTCGGGGCCTTTCTCGCCCGTCTCGAAGCCGCGCTTCATCCAGTTCAAATCGCCGCCCGCAGAGAAGGCATCGCCTTCACCGGTAAGAACGACAATGTCCGACTCCGGGTCGTCGGCCGCATCGAGAAAGACGCGCGAAAGTTCGCGGTGCATCTCGCCATCCACGGCGTTCATCAGTGCCGGATTGCTGAGTGCCAGCGTAAGCACGCGGCCCTTCCGGCTCGCCTTGATCCGCGTATAGCGCGTAAAATCGATTTGCTCCGTCATGCATCGCTCCATCCCCGGCCCGCTTCCTGTGCGAACGCTTGGAGAGATTGTGACCCGCATGCGAAGTAAAGAAAAGCATGGCGGCAACGGCACAAAAAACCCCGGCGCAAAGGCCGGGGTTCTCTATTGCGGGAAAGCAGGAGACCGATCAGCTTTCGCTGTCGGCCTGCGCTGTGATCTTCGCGCCGACAGCCTCACGCGCCTTCTCCATGTCGTCGGGCATCACTTTTGCGCCCGGCTCGCCGAAGACCACAATCTGACCGTCGGGACCGTCGGTAACCGCCGCATAGCCGAGACGGTCGGAGCGCGTCACTTCCGTGAAGCTCTGGCCGCCATTGTCGCTATAGCCGGCATAGCCCTGCAGTCCGACGAGAACGATCTTGCCGTTGCCAAGCTGCACGCCACCGGCGATCGACTTGTCCGTGCCGGTTGCGACCTTCTCCCAGGTCTGGCCCTTGTCCCAGGAGCGGAACGCGTTGCCGCGCATACCAAACACCATGACCGAGCCGTCCGACATGCCGAAGCCGCCCCAGAAGGAACCCTCGTACTGCGTCTGTATCCGGTTGAAGGTGCGGCCCTTGTCGGTCGAATGATAGACAACACCGAACTCGGCGGAGATGAACAGGTCGCCGTCCTTGTCGGAGAAGAGCTTGTTGAGATGGTAGTCGTCGAGCAGGCCATCGCTCAGCGAGCGCTCTTCCCAGGTTTCTCCGCCGTCGGTCGTTTCGACGATGAAGGAGAAGGCGCCCATGGCGAAGCCGCGTTTCTCATTCTCGAAATAGACCGTCATGAAGGCCATTTCGGATTCGCTGTCATTGTAGACGAGATCCCAGGTCTCACCGCCATCGGCCGTGCGAATGACCGTCGCGTCGTGACCGACGGCAAAGCCGAGATCCTTGTTTGCGAAGGTCACGCCAGTCAGCGTCGATTGCGTCGGCACGGACTTGGCTTGATGCCAGGTGACGCCGCGATCGTCGGACAGCACGACATGGCCGAACTCGCCGACGGCGACCAGCCGGTCTCCTGCATAAGTCGCGTCAAGCAATAGCGACTCTGCCGCGAGATCGGAGGGAACCGCATATTCGACATCGGAAGACGCGGCCTCTTCCTGGGCAGTGGCCGGCTGCGGGCCGAAACCGGCGAGCGCGAGCGCAATGGCGCACGCGCCGGCGATGGACATAAACCGCGGACGCGGCGCCCAGCTCGATACGATCCGGAAAAAAAACGAAGACATTTACCTAGGCTCCTGCACTCGGGCGTTTCTGGCCGCCGCAACTGCATCGTTCCCGGTCTCCCCCGAGCCCCGATGCCGCCAGGCGGCGCGCCTCCTGTTTTCTTGGTTTCTTATAGCGGTTTTGCGTCTTTATAGCGCAAATTTCGTCATCCGTCTTGGGACTCTTGCCGGATTCCGGCCCTGCCTGTGAAACAAGGTTAAGGGCGCGAGGGCAAGCGTTACCGGTTTCGCACAGCAGAAGGCCGGACCCCGTTCCCGGGGCCCGGCCCTTGCCATTTCCAGTCCGCTTTAGCGGACGCCGAGCTGACGGATCGCGTTCGGCGTGTAGCGGTTCGTGTCGAGCTCGTCGGCGAAGTAGTTCACCGCCGGCTCTTCGTTCTGCATGGCGAGCGCCAGATAGCGTCCGGCCTGCAGGTCGTAGACGATTTCGCCAGCCGACCCGCAGAGCGGCACGTTGTAGCGCTGGATCTGCTGCATTTCCTGCACACGCCAGAGCTGGCCGCGGCCGTCATAGAGCTCCACCGACGCCATCTGCCAGGCGTCCTCGTCATTGTGGTAGACGCGGCGCGAATAGACGTGGCGCGTGCTGGCCTTCAGCTTCGCTTCGAATTCCCAGACGCGGCGCATTTCGTAACGCACCTTGTCCTGGTTCAGGTGAAGCGGGCTCAGGAACTCCTTGTAGGGAGTGGATTCGGCCACATAGGCGTTGGCCGAGATCAGACGCTTGTTGTTGCCGATCACGGTCCAGTCGTAGCGGTCCGGAGCGCCATTATAACCGTCGAAGGCGTCCGACGTGGACAGACCGTCCGAGTTCGTGCCGGGATTGTCATACGCAATGTTCGGCGCACGGCGCACGCGGCGGGTACCCGGGCTGTACTGCCAAGCCTGACGCGGCTGCGTCTGGGCGTTCAGGGCTTCGTACACCAGGATCACGTTACCCGCGGCACGGGCCGGAGCGATCGTGTTGGCGATGTAGTAGATCGAGACGTTATTGAGATCCTCGGCGCGGCCGGCCGACGGGTCGGACCACTGAAGGATGGCTTCGTCCTGCACGATCTGGAGCGTGTAGTCACCGCCGCGCGTAACCGGCGCCGCCGCGAACTGGCGAACCGTCTTGAACGAGCGGTAGCGCAGCGTGTGGTTCCAGATCATCTCAAGCGCGTTGTTCGCGATCGGGAACGGCGAGCCGAAAATGGCTTCGCTGACGCCTGCGCCGCCGCCGACGAGTTCGCCGACAGCCGCGTTGCGCTTGTTCGCCTGATAGAACTTGTCCGGGAAGGCGCAAGTACGGCGCGATTCGTAGACGTTCATCTTGTAGGACGGATAGGCCTTCAGCAGGGCTTTGTAGCCCGGCGTCAGCACATCGTCGTACTGATCCGCATTGCCGCCCGTGATCGTGTATTTGATCGGATCGCTGGCGAAGGGGTTGGCAAGCTTGTCGCCCGGCTTGTAGCTGACATTGCTCGGCACCGTGGCAAGGCCACCGGTCCATGCAGGAATGTCGCCGTCGCCGGCCTTCTCCGACCCCATCGGGGTAAGGTCCTGACCCAGGCGGTTCACCTGGGCTTCCGGAACCTTGGCGAGCGCGCCGGTTGCGAACACGGCTGTCGCAAGGGCGGACACCAACAAGGTAGTCCTTTTCATATACGTTCCCTCCACTGGATTTCTTATAAGGCTTTCGGCGTCAGCGTTCTGCCGTTTGGCGTTGATATACTGTTCACCGAGGCCGGTTTCCCCGCCTTACTCAAACGGGATGATAGCAAATTGGCCGAAGCTCGCAAATCGCACGCTGCCGATTCTGTGTCCTTCGCGCCTCTATTCGCCCTGATTTTCGGGCAGTTTCGCCTTTGTGCGCATTAAATCTTTTTAATAAACGCCTCGCGGACGGCGCGGCGGCGGAAGCGCGCTCATTCCGCCTACGGATGATTCCCGCGTCGTCCGGCCGTTCTGCAGCGCAGTATGGCGGGGCATTACGCTTGCGGGCCGCGCCTCCCCTCACTCCTCTCCCCCCGGACCCTCCCCTGTAATCAAGGAGGCCGGCGGCCCGGAGGCTGCCGAAGACAGCATCACTCTTCACAAAACCTGGGCGGGCAGTTCCGAAGAAGCGAGTCCTTGCGAAGATGGACACCGGCACGCGCCTTCTGGATTGCGGGGGGCGAGCCCTGCAAAGACGAACAGGAGAAAACGGCGCTCCCCCCCCCAAAGAAAAAACCCGGCGATGTTGCCACCGCCGGGTTCTATTTCGCCTATGCGTTTCGAAATATCAGAACGCGTAGGAGACCGTCATGGTAACGAAGTCCTTGTCGCTGGCAAAGTTCTTGAACTCGTTTCCAAAACTGTTCGTGTACTGGATATTGGCACGCCACGTATTCTGAAGATTGGCGGTGACGCCGACACTGACGGTCTTTTTTCCTTCGACGAAACCGGGGCCGACCGGACCGGCCGACACGCCATTCACGTCATGTGCCCACTGAACCACCGGCGTGAGCGTCCACGCCGTTCCGAAAGCATTGTTGTAGTCCGAGGTCGCCGCGAGACGGTAGCCCCAGGACCTGGATGTTGCATAGGCAAGTTTGCAATCCGGAACCAGGGGGCTGGCCGCGGCCGCCCCGCAAGTAGCATCGCCAAGGATCAATGCGGCGGCCAGATCGGTGCTGGTATTCGCCGACCGTGGCGCGGACAGCCGGTTCGAGCTGTTCGCAAGATCGGGAAGATACTGAAACCCGACATTCGCGACCAGGATCATCAGATCCGAACCGATCAGGGACGGAAGAGCCGCCGACGGGTTGAGCGTGCTGATCAATCCAAGCTGACCCGTTATGACATCGAACTCGTCATAGCCCCGGATCGCGTCGCCCGGCGCATAAGCGAAGCCGGCATTCTGGCTTCCCTGGCTCAAACAGCCGGGCGGAGATCCCGCAAAGCTGCAGGCGTCGATGGCATCCAGATCGGCGGAATTGATTTCCACATCGCTGAGTGAAAACGGCATGTCGGGTGTGAACGCCGCTTCGCCGGAAAAGGCCGACCCGCCGAAAAGCGGAATCGAGGTATTGAAGCTCGCACCGATGGTTCTGACGTCTTCGGGGTACTGGACCAGGAAGTTCTTTGTCGCGGCGGTGGCGCCGACACCGGCTGTCAGGCCCGTCAACCCGCCAAGCGCCGGAACCGGAAGTGTTGCGCAGCCAAGAAAGGTCGCCGTCCCGGGACTGCTGCCCGGCAGCCCCGCAAGGGCGCCGCAAAAGGACGCCAGGTCGGTAAACGGAACACCGAGAATGCCTGCCGTCGCGGCGCCGAAATCGCCCAGCGAAAACGTGCCGACCGGTACGACCAGACTCTGCTGCGTGAAATACAGGCCGAGATCGGTCCCCAATCCGAGGTTTTCGGCATAATGCTTGATCGCAACGCCGAAGGTGCCCGTATCGTCACCCTCTTCGGACGCGCGCCGGGGAAGCAAGACAGGGCCCGGAAATTCCGCGCCAAGCATGATATATTGACCGCCCTCGCAGGCGCCGTCGCTGCCGCTGAAGAAAGTGCCGCAGGCATCCAGTTCCGTCTTCTGCCAGCCGAACTGCCAGAAAGCCTCGACCGTTACGCTGCCCGGCAGGCCGATGGATGCGAACACGGAAGGCGTGGGCATCAGCGCTTCCTTCAGTTCCGACCCGGGCGTGCGAATGGCCGACACGTCGATTGGCAGGAAGGAGTTGATGCCGCCCTGAATGAAGAGGCTTTCCCCCCAGTTCACCACCTGCTTGCCGACGCGGACATTCAACGGCATGCCCGAAACGTCGAAATTCCCGTAAACGAAAGCATCGAGGATGTCGAAGCTTCTTCCGCCGAAATCGCGCGCCTGGTCGCCGCGCGCCGCATCGACGAGGGGACGCTTGCCGAACCGGTTGTTCCTTGTACCGAGTTCCTCGCTCACCCAGTAATCGTAGAAAGCCTTGGTACGGACGAATGCGCCGAAATTTTGCCACTGAAGATCGAAGTCGGTCGTGATCTTGGCGGTGGTGGTGTAAGGATCCCACTGGTCGGTATTGATGTTGCCGTCATCGTCATTGAGCCCAAATCCGGCTCCGTTTCCGGCGGAGCAACCTCCATTCGGCTTCGCAACGTGCGTACAATCCTGCTTGGAGGTCCGAAATCCAGCGCCGATCGAAACCAGATTGTCGATCTTGAGATTGGCTTCGCCGAAATTGAACTCGACGGCTTGAGCCGCGTTCGAGGCGACGATTATCGCCGCCGCGGTCATACTGCCCAAAAACAATTTCTGGACGGTTCTTGTTTTCATGGAGCGATCCTCCTCGATCCTCGATGGCTTCACTAACTGTGCAGCCTGATCGGGAGGAGGAATCGAAAAGCGTTTCGACTGTTCCCCCCGGCCAGTCAGCATCCCTCAGGCGCTAGCCGACATTTATTGGGGGTTTGAGTCAAGTCTGCGGGGTGAGGTTGCCACACACGAATGCAATATTGATGCTTTCTATGACATTTATGACACGGGCGTAATGTCCGCTGGCGAGCGCGGAGCCCCGCTTCGCGAAAATATTGCACCGCACACTGATTATATGCGGTGCAGCAAAATTCGATTTCGAATCAATTTGAACGCGCGGACGGCCCTAGTGCCCCGTCCCGCCAGCGGGGCGGACGGGTGCCGAAAGCTCGATCCGTCCCGCCTTCTCGAAGACCAGCGTCAGCGGCACGGAGGCCCCCTCCTCGAGGGGTCCGTAAAGCCCGATCAGCATGATGTGCTTGCCGCCCGGCGCCAGCGTCACGGTCTCTCCCGCCTTCACGGGGAGCGCGTCGAGCCTGCGCATCTTCATCACCATGCCGTCCATCGTCATGTCGTGGATCTCGACCCGTTCCGCCACGGGCGACATGGCTTCGACCAGCCTGTCGTCCGCCCCGCCCCTGTTCTCGATCGCGGCATAGGCGGCGCCCGTATTGGTCACGCTCGCCCGCGCCCAGACCTCGCTCACCGCAATCTCGCTCGGCGCATTGTCGCCGCAGGAAGCGAGGAGAGGGGCGAGCATCAGAAGAACCGGCAGGAGCGGGCGAAACATGGAGAGCCTCTCTGGATGGCAGGGTGTGAGGCCGTGAGCATAGCAGAGTCCGGACGGCGCGCATCGCCGCCGCCGCTCCGCCGCCATGGGCAATGTGTCGCGGATGTTTTCCTAGGAACCGCTCCGCTCGCGGCCCGCCTGGCGCCAGCGCGAGACGATTGCCTCGAGACCGGCCCGGTCGAGATTGGGCTTGCTCCAGGATTGAGAGAAGCCGCTGTTGAGGTTTCGCGGCACACCCGTGCTGCCGATGTCGGCGAACCGGATGCGCATCGGCATGCCGACGCCCTGCCCCAGAACGATGGCCTCGCGGTCGCCAAGCAGCGGCAGGAAGTCGAGCAGGTCGAGCGCTCCGTCATGCGTATTCGCGCGCATCACCTGCTGGTCGCGCTCCGTCGAAAGACGCATCGCCACGACCGTGCTGCACTGGGAAAGAATGGTGGTATCGAGCTCCGAGGGCCGCTGCGTGACGAGCGCAAGCGAGAGCCCGTACTTGCGGCCCTCCTTCGCGATGCGCGCCAGCGCCAGCCGCGTCGGTGCAAAGCTTTCGCCCCCGGTTGCCGGCGCATAGCGATGCGCCTCCTCGCAAACGAGAAGCATCGGAAGCCCGCCCTTGCTCCAGACGGCAAGGTCGAAGGCAAGCCGCGAGATAACGGAAATCACGACATCGAGAATTTCGGGCGGCACCGTCGAAAGATCGATGACCGTGATCGGGCGCCCGTCATTCGGTACACGGAACAACCGCCCGAGGATGTCGGTCATCGTATCCTGTACCTGCAGGCTGCCGAACATGAAGCCGTAGCGCTGGTCGCTCGCCAGCGTCTCGATCCGGCCCTTGAGCCGCCGGAAGGGGAGCGTCTTCTGCGTCCGGTCGAGTTTGCCCAGCTGCTCGTCGATATAGGAGACGACATCGGAGAGGCGGAACGGCGTCGGCGCATCGACCGTGATCGCGCCATTGTCGCCGGGCCGCCGCGCGATCTGCCTGTGCGACGAGGCGTCGGAATAGCGCCGCTTCGCGGCAATCACCGCATCGCTCAGGATTTCGACTTCCGCTTCGTGATACGCATCGCCGCTCGTCAGCGCCGCCGACAGTTCCTGGAAGTTGAGCAGCCAGAACGGCAGGTTGAGATTGCCGGGATCGATGAGCTCCGCGCGATCTCCGAATGCGGTCGGATATTCGTTATGCACATCGAGCATCACGATATGCGCATGATTGTGCCCGTCGAGGACGCGTTGCAGGATGGCGGTCAGTGCGCAGGACTTGCCGCAACCCGTCGTGCCGACCACGATGAAATGTTTTGCCAGCAGATCGTCGATGATGAAGCGCGCCGGAACGGCTGCGTCCTGGAACAGAGTGCCGACTTCGATCGTCGCGACATTCGGCTGCGTATAGACGCGCGTCAGGTCGTGGCGGTCCGCCGCCAGAACGGGGTCGCCGATCGTCGGCAGGTGAGACACGCCACGGCGGAACGAGAGCCGTCCGTCATGCGGATCGTCGATCACTTCGCCCGCGAGGTTGATTTCGATGAGCCTTATGTCGTCGGCATCGCCGCCGCTTGCCGGCGCCGGCGCGCTGACGGCGGACACAAGGCCGACGACCGTCACGAGGGGGGTCGGCACCTTCACAAGCTGGCCGATTTCGACGCGCGGCCCGCCATCGGGCGAAAGCCGGTCGCGTTCGAGGACGGCAATCGCCTGCGATCCCGACACCGAGACGATATGGCCGATCCGCGTGGGCGCCGCGGCCGGTTTTCCTCGCCGGTCGAGATAGGGCGGAGCCTCCGGGCCGTCGGCGGCATCCGCCGGTGCTGCTGCGTCTATGCCGGGTGAGGTGGTCATGACAAACGATCCTGATGATGCAAGGGCTTCTCGCCCTTGCGGAGAGGCGGCAGGGTGAAGAACACAGTCGTTCCCTTTTCGGGTTCGCTGTGGATATGGAACTCGCCGCCATGAAGCTTTGTAAGCGCCGCGGCAATCGGAAGGCCGAGACCCGTTCCCTCATGCCCGCGCGCGTAGCTTGCCTGCACCTGCCCGAACGGCGTCATGGCGTAGGCGATCTGTTCCTTCGTCATGCCGATACCCGTGTCGGCGACGGCAATCGTCGCACCGTCGTCCGGCGTTCGCGTCGCGACGAGCACGATGCGCCCGCCTTGCGCCGTAAACTTGTGCGCATTGGAAAGAAGGTTGATCAGCACCTGCTTGACGCGCCGGACATCGACGGGCACCCGCGGCAGGTCTGGATCGGCCTTGATTTCCAGCACCTGTTTCTTTTCGCGGATACGCGGTTCGACGAGCACGATGCAGGCGTCGATCAGTTCGCGCAGATCATGGGCTTCCTTCGTGAGCGCGAAGGTGCCGCTCTCGATTTTCGAAATGTCGAGGATGTCCGAAATGATGTTGAGCAGGTGCCTGCCCGCTCCCGCAATATGAGAGGCATACTCCACCGTCTTGTCGGCGGGCTGTCCGCTCGCCGCGATATGCTGGATGAATTCCGAGAAGCCGATGATGGCGTTGAGCGGCGTTCTGAGTTCATGCTCGCCTTGCTGAACCACCGGCGCGAAGGGAAAACACGGGCGAACTGGCAAGCCTGCTCGAAGAGGTCTTTCTCACCGCCGGCTGGAAGGAATGGCATACGCGTTTCACGGAGGCGACGATCACCTTCGGGCCGATTTCCCAGCCAGGCGATCACCTCGAATGCAGGCAGGTCGCGGCGAATGGCTTCCTGCCCGAGATCGAGGACGCGGGCGGTCTGCGGACGGTGGACAGCCCGATCCGGATGGCCGGAGAGGAAAAGCGCAAGCCCCGCCGCGCCCCCTCGCTCGGCGAGCATACACGGACCGTCCTCGCCGATTTCGGATTCGGCGAAGATGAGATATCCAGGATGATCGAATGCGGCGCCGCGGCGGGCTAGCCGAGCGCCGTTTCGTTGGTCTCGCCGGTGCGGATGCGAACGACCTGTTCGAGCGGCTGAACGAAAATCTTGCCGTCGCCGGTCTTGCCGGTGCTGGCGGCCCGCTCGATCGCGCGAACCGCTTTCTCGACGAGCTCGGCACTCACCGCCACGTCGATGCGGACCTTTGGCACCTCCATCACCTGGTATTCGGCGCCACGATAGATCTCCGAATGGCCGCGCTGCCGGCCGAAGCCCTGGACCTGTGTGACGGTGATGCCCTCGATGCCGATGGCAACCAGCGCATCGCGCAATTCTTCGTATTTATGAGGCCGGATGATGGCGGTGATCATGCGCATGGGAAAGCTCTTCTCATATTCAAGACCGTGAAGGACAAGCCGCCTGATCGCCTCCGATCGGGACGGCAGGTCCGCCTGCTCGCGACGCCAACGGTCGACCACATTGTTGAACTCGACCGAGGCGACAAGCTGAATTCTCTGGTCAAGTTTTTCCATATTCAGCCTCGCACATACTATTGGGACAACAAGCACCACCCGAGGAAACCGGAAAAAATGCCGGAAACGCAGGGAGTTGGCTCCGTTCTAGCAGCGGCATGACAACCTGTCCAAAGAATGTGTATCTACTTCTTTTAAGCATATTGACAAACTTACACATCTTACTCATATTGTTGGTCATGAAATGCAGCAGCAGGAGGCATCGATGACCGATCTGACCTACAGGGGCGCCACCCATCACGGCGATCGTAATGCAGCTCCGGCGACGGATGTTGTTCTGAGCTACCGCGGCGCGCCCTACCATTCCGCCGAAAGCCACAAGGGCAAGCCCCGGGCGAACCGCGCGGGCCTGCGCTATCGCGGCGCGCCGCAGCACGGCTGAGGAGACTGCCCGCGCCTGCCACTCGTCCGAGGGTTGCCTTCCCCGGCGCGTACAAGATGGCGGGCAGCCTCCGATAGGCGAAAGGCCGTTTCCTTCCCGCGAAGGAACGGCCTTTCTGTTTGCCGGAACCGGAACCCGCCCTCAGACCACGCGGAAATTCTTGAACTGCCAGGGATCGTCCTCATCGAGGTCCTCCTTGAAAAGAAGGCCGCGGTCGAGAAGTGGCGTCCAGTCGCTATAGGCACCGGCCATCTTGCCGAGATAGGGCCGCGCGATCTCGAGGATGCGATTGAAATCCATCTCCTCGGGCTCGGTGATCCAGCGCCGCGGATTCTCTATTGCCCAGACGACACCTGCGAGCACGGCGACAGTCACCTGCAGGCTTGTCGCATTGTTGTGCGGCACGAGCCGGCGCGCCTCCTCGATCGAAAGGGTCGAGCCATACCAGTAAGCGCCCTTGGCATGTCCCATGAGGAGCACGCCGAGTTCATCCGCGCCCTCGGTTATTTCCTCTATCATCAGCCGCTTGTGCGGCTGGACCTTCCAGTTCTTGCCTGCGAGCTCATGGAGCGACAAAACGGCGACATGGCAGGGGTGGTAGGCGTAATGCACGGTCGGCCGGTATCGGACCTCGCCGCCCTCCCGCATGGTGAGGTAGTCCGCCAGCGATATGGACTCGCCATGCGTGATGAGCCAGCCGTGATAGGGCCCCTCGTTCGGCGTCCAGCTTCTGACCCGTGTCGAAGCACCGGGCCGCGCGAGATAGATTGCACAGCATGAGCCGCTCGCATGCGAATGCGCATCGGGCGGGAAATGCCGCTCATGCGTTCCCCAGCCGAGCTCGGCCGGCTGGCATCCCTCACCCACGAATCCGTCCACCGACCAGGTATTCACGAATTCGCCGATCGCTTTCGGGATTGGCGAGACCTGCGTGTCGCGTTCTGCAATGTGAATGACCTTGATACCGAGCCGCGCCGAAAGACGGGCCCATTCCTTGCGATTCTTCGGAACGTTCGTCTCGACACCCGTCTCGCCTGCGATGTCGAGCAACGCCTGCTTGGCGAAATGCGAGACGAGACCCGGATTGGCGCCATGCGTGAGGATCGCCGTCGGCCCGCCCTCATATTTGTCGCGCAGCGCCAGCGCGCTCTCCCGCAGCGCATAATTCGATCGCTGTGAGGGCGAACGCTTCGTGTCGGTGTATTGCCCGCTCCATGGTTCGATGCAGGTATCGAGATAGAGCGCGCCCTTGGAACGGCAGAACTCGACCAGCGCAAGGCTTGAGACATCGACGGAAAGATTGACGAGGAAATCTCCCGCCGCGAGAAGCGGCTCGAGAATGGAAAGATAGTTGCCCTGCCTGAGCGGGCTCACCATGAACCTGACGCCAAGTTCCTCGGCTTCCGCGCGGCCTCGCTCCTCCGCGGTGACGATCGTGATCCGGTCCGGCTGGATGTCGATATGACGAAGGAGAAGCGGCAGCACGCCCTGTCCGATGCTCCCGAAGCCGACCATCACCATGCGGCCGTCGAAGCGGGCAATCTTGTCCGAAGGAGCATCGCTCATGGGGGAACCTCATCTGCGCCGGACGCGCCCTGCCGCGGCAACGCGCATGCGCGCGAATCTAGTGGGACCGGTCGCGGGACACCAGAACGGAAAGCAGGACCGGGAAAAGGGTATTGGGAAAGTGGTGCCGCTTGGGTGACTCGAACACCCGACCCCCTCATTACGAATGAGGTGCTCTACCAACTGAGCTAAAGCGGCGCCGGGACCGGCGAATATTCGGCGGCCACGCTTTCCGTCAGGGAGGCATCGCGGCCCTCCCCGGCGCCATTCACCGGTCCGGCCGCAACCTCGGCCCGTCCCTTGGAAAGGAAGGCGCGAACGGCTGCGGCGCTCTCTCCGGGCACCTCTTCCATCGGAACATGACCGGCATTCTCGAAAATCGCCAGTTCCGCCTGGGGAATACGCTCCTTGAACGCGTAGGCCGCCGAGACGGGAATGAGCCCGTCCTTGTCGCCCCACATGACGAGTACCGGCACCTCGATCTCGCCAAGACGCGCCGCGAATGTCTCTTCATCGCGCGAGGCATAGCTTGCAAAGCGCATCCGCGTCGCATCGCGATTGCCTTCATGCAGCGACAGGTCGAAATAGCGCGCAATCATCTCATCCGTCACCTTCGACTGGTCGACGAAAACCTTGCGCACGCCCTCCTCGACCAGCGAACGTGGCAGCACGTAACGCACCACCTGGCTGATGACCGGCATCCTGGCGATCTTGAAGGCGAGCGGCACGTCGTCATCGTCGCGCTTCACCGGAATGCCCGCGGCATCGACCAGAATAAGCGCCGACACCTGTTCGGGATGCTCCAGCGTATAGAGCGCGGCAACCCCGCCGCCCATCGAATTGCCCGCAATGGCAAAGCGCTCGACATGAAGCGTGTCCATCAGTTCGTGAACGAAGGACGTCATGCCTTCGCGCGTATAATCGTCGCCCGGCACACGCCCCGTCAGTCCGTGTCCCGGCAGATCCATGCTGATGATGCGATAGGTATCGCCAAGCTCCGCGACCCAGGGCTCCCAGGTGTGGAGAGAGGCATTGGAGCCATGCACGAGCACCAGTACCGGGCCGTCGCGATTGCCTTCGTCGCGCATATGCGCGCTGGCGCCGCTCCGTAGCGTCGCGAACAGCGATGCACCGCCCGCATACTTGCCGACAAGTTTCTCGCGCGGCACATCGAACTGAACAACCGAAATCGCTACCACCGCCAGCGCCAGCAAAACGAGCGTCGCCGTGCCTGCCAGTATCCGCTTCACCATTTGCGTTCCCCCTCCCGCTTGTCGTCATCTTCGCCGTCCGGGCCGGGATCGTCGGGCAAGGGCGGCTGGAAGGCAACTGTCTCGCTCGCCTTCGACACCTGGCGAAGCGCACGGACAGTGTCGACGGCAGCCTCCGGTGCTTCTTCCGTCTCGGCCGGAGCGGCACTTGCGTCAACCTTTCCGGCGGGAGGAGGACCTGCCTCTTGTGCCAGAACGCCAACCGGCGCGGTCCATTCGAGGGCGTCGAATTCGCCGGTAACGGGATTGATCGGTGACCACCGCGTCGAGCGATAACCGCTGCCTGTCCAGTGCGGATCCTGTGGCGCGTGCAGCGCCCGCGCCAGCCAGCCGCGTGCGGCGCCGCGATCGCCATACTCGCCCTCCTCGATCTCTGCCATGAGTTCGCAGATACGCTGAGTGGCGGGCTCGCTCGCGGCTGGCCCCGCATATGGCGCAAGCGCTTCGCGCGCGGCCGGCCAGTCCCGCGCGCCAATCGCGCCACGGGCAACGAGAATACGACTCTCGACATTCTCGGGATTGCGCGCGGCAAGTGCTCTCGCGCGCTCCGCGCGTGCATAGCCGCTCTCGTCCTCGATCATGTCGAGCCAGACATCGGCAAGGTCCGGGTGCGGCACGGTGCTCCACGCTTCCTCGATGAGCCTCATGCCCTTGCGGATACGCGCCGTCTCCGTGCAAAGCGCTGCCGCAAGCGCAATCGCCGGCACGAAACGCGGCTCCAGCGAAACGGCATCAAGCACAAGCGCCGCCGCTTGTTCGAGCGCGGGCTTGCGCGCATCGCCGGCCTGCCCCCGTGCAGCCTCGGCCGCCGTCATTGCGCGCGCGGTGAGCAACACGGCGCGGCGGCGGCGCGCATCGTCGCGCGGAATGAGCTTCGCGCTCACCACACGGTCGAGTGTCTTGAGGGCGCCGTCCCAGTCTTCTTCCGCCGCCTCGATCTCGAACACGGCCTGTGCGGCCCAGGGTGTTTGCGGACGCAGATCGAATGCGCGGCGCGCATAGGCAAGCGCGCCATCGCGGTCGCTCGCCCGTCGCGCCTGAATGAAAAGACCGCGAAGGCCGAGAAATTCCGTTTCCGGAGCGGCGAGCATCTTCTCGAAATGCCTCGTCGCGCCCGCCTCATCGCCCTCGAGTTGCGCTGCCTGCGCGGCGAGGAGCAATGTGAGAGGCGGCGCGTCCAGAAGCTTGTGGGCCTGCGCCGCATAGCGCTTCGCGTCCTGCGCATCGCCCGCCGCCACCGCGACCATGCCGCGCGAGAGTGCGAGGAAACCCTTCTGCTGCCGGCGCTTCTCGAGATAGGCCGAAACGCTTGCCGGTGTCTCGATGAAGCTCACCACGATCCGGTAGGCAAGGAGAACGAGAAATGCCGCAAGCGCCATCGCGCCCACGCCAACGACAAAACTCGTGCGGATTTCATAGCCGCGCCAATGCATCACAAGCTCGCCGGAATTGTCGGCAAGCCAGATCGCAATGCCGCTGAGCGTAGCGACGATGAGAAAGGTGTAGAGCGCGCGCAGCATGGGCGTCAGCCCCTCGTCTGCGCAAGTTGCGACGCAACGCGCGCGCTGAGATCGCGGACGAGCCGGTCCGTATCGAGGCGGTCGCGCGCATCCGCAATCCATGGCGCAGCCGTCTCTGCCGCTGGCCCTTCGAGCGTTTCTGCTTCCGCCACCGCGCCGGCAAGATCGTGAACCTTCAGCCGTTCTTCCATGCGAGCGACCTTTGCCTCTGTCGTATCGCCCGAAATCTCGCCGGTGCGGCGAACGGTGATGAGCGATTTCGCATTGGCGGCGAAGCGCGACCACCAGCCATCTTCACCCGCATGCCGTTCGGCATCGAAAATACGCCGGGCAAGCATCGGGAAACGCGCTTCGAGCGCGGCGCGCGTCGGCACGCCTGCGGCAGCGGCCTCGGCGAGGCCGCCAAGGGCGGGCTCGCCGGGCAAAAAGGTCTCAACAACGCGAAGTTCCGTTTCGAAAGGCCCGGCGCTCTCCACGGCGCGGGCAAGATTAGCAAGCGCCAGACCGAGCGCGGCGCGCGCTGCGGCGTCGGGATCTTCCTCGGCTTGCTCAAGCGCGCCAACCCGCTCTTCCATTTTTTCCACATCGGGTGCGAGCGCGGCGAGACGGAGATCGAGCGCCCGCACCAGCGCATCGATGCTGCCGACCTGGTCCGCGATACCGGCAGGCGGCAGGCTCTGCGATATTTCGCCGACCTTGCTTTCAAGGCCGCGCATCGAGGAGCGCGTGTCGTTGAGCGCCGATTTGAGTTGCTGCGTATCGGCGGCCAGCGCGTCGATCTGTTCGCGAAGCGCGACCGCGCTGTCCGGCGTTTGGGACGCTGCGGCAATATCCTCCTCAAGCCGGTCGAGGCGTCCGCCGAGAGAGGCGATCGTCGCGCCGGTCTCGTTCGCACGCACTTCGGCTCCGCTTTCGAGCGCGGCGAGACGCCGTTCGAAAGCGCCCGCAGCATCCCGGTCTCCCGCGCGCTCGGGCAAGCCGACGGACCAGACCGCCACCAGCGCGACGGCGGCGCCGCCCAGCCCGGCAACTCCGGCCGCAAGCACCAGCGGAAACGGTGATCGGGGCGCTTTCGGTGCTGCCGCCTTTTCCGTCCGCTCCGCTTCGGGATCGCTGCCGGTATCCTCGGAAATATGTTCGGCCGTCCCCTCGAGGATGCGCGGCTCCTTCTGACGCCTCGCCGAATGCGAGCGCGCTTCGCCCTCGGGCTTCAGGTATTCCGCCTGCGTTTCCTCGCCGGGTTCCGATCCGGAGACGTTTTCGCCGTCCTTGTTCGTGTCGTCTGGATTGCTCATCTAAAGCCTTCTGGGGAGAATCCGCCGCTGATGGCCACTATAGAGCCTCAAAGCGTGCGGGTCAGGGCGAAGTTCCGGGAAAATCAGGAGGGCAGCAGGCAGAGCAAACCCGCCTGGTCCGGCTGCCGTGCAATTTTCACCGTAAGACCCGGAAGACGCTCAAGCGCCGCGGCAACGGCGGGTGACAGGCAATAGGCGGCAAGCCCGCTCACACAGGCCTCAAGCCCCGCAGCGGTGACAAGCGACGCGAAGGCACGTGCCGTGCGTGGCGAATAGAGGACGACCCCGTCAAGCGTTCCGCCTTCAAGCGCTTCGCGGGCAACGCCAGGCAAGGTTTTTGCGAGCGTTGCCTCGTAGAGAACGGCGCGCTCCATTCGAAAACCCTTTGCGCCGAGCAGCGCCGCAAGATCGCCCGCAACGGCGCTTCCCGCCACATGGAGGAGCGGTCCCCCGCCGGGCGCGAGCGCTTCGGACACATGGCCGGCCAGCGCCTCGACATCACCGCCGGCCGCCTCGACATGGGCAAAGCCCGCCGCTCGCGCCGCATCGGCGCTTGCCGCGCCGACGGCGAAGACGGGAAGCTGCAGGAGCGGCCGCGCGTCCTCGCGCCGTCCCAGCGCCCGCGCACCGTTCGCGCTGGTGACGAGGAGCGCCTGCCACGCCCCTTCCGGCAAAGGGGCGTCGTCGAAAAAGCGGATCGTGAGCAGCGGCGCCATCACCGCCTCATGGCCGAGCGCCGCCAGCGCATCGGCAAGCGGCGTGCTGTCTTCCTCCGGCCGCGTGACGAGCAGGCGCACGAGATCAGACCGTATCGAAGAAATCGGGACCGGCTCGCCCCTTGAGTTCCCCGCCCGCATCCTCGCCCATGGCCGTCGCATCGGCGGCAAGGCCTTCTCGTTCCGTCTCGTGAATTTCCCGGCCGTCCGGCGTCAGGATCATCGCGCGAAGACGCATGCGCTCGCCGGTGATTTCGGCAAGCGCCGCAATCGGCGTGCGGCAGGAACCGTCCAGCACGGCCAGACATGCGCGTTCCGCCGCAACGCGAAGCCCTGTCTCTTCGTGGTGCAGCTTCGCCAGGAGATGTGCGGCCTCGTCATCGGCGGCGCGGCGCTCGACGCCGATAGCACCCTGTGCAACGGCAGGCAGCATGTCTTCCGGCGAAAGCGGCGCGGTGATCTTGCCGGCAAGGCCCATGCGGGTGAGGCCCGCCACTGCGAGAAAGGTTGCATCCGCAACGCCCTCGCCGAGCTTTCGAAGCCGCGTATCGACATTGCCGCGGAACGGCACCACCTCGAGGTCCGGACGCCTCGCCCGCAATTGCGCGGCGCGGCGGAGCGAGGAGGTGCCGACGCGCGCGCCTGCGGACAATTCGGCGAGCGACCCTGCGGTCAGCGAAATGAAGGCATCGCGCGGATCGGCGCGCTCGAGCAGGCAATCGATAATGAGCCCGTCGGGCAGCAGGGTCGGCATATCCTTCATCGAATGAACGGCGACGTCGATCCGCGCGTCGGCCAGTTGCTCTTCGATTTCCTGTGTAAAAAGCCCCTTGCCACCGATTTCCGACAGGGCACGGTCCTGTACCCGGTCGCCCGCCGTGCTGATGACGACGATCTCCGTCACCTCCTCGACAGGTGCATGGCTCGCAAGGGCGATGCGGCGGGCCACCTCGTTTGCCTGTATCAGGGCGAGCTTCGATCCTCGTGTGCCGATGCGGTAGCGGCGTTGCATGCAGGGTCTCTAAGGTTGTATGCCAGCGGAATATTCCGGGCGGCACGCGGCCGCTTCGGCTCCTTATAGCCCGTTCGGCCCGCCGATGAGAGAGGGCCTGGCCTTTTTTCGAGCGTTTCCGTGGCAGAACCCCTGACCATTCTCGGCATCGAGACAAGTTGCGACGAGACCGCCGCTGCCGTCGTGCGCTGGCGAGGCAGCGACGTGCCGGGCGAAATTCTCTCCAATGCCATCTTCTCGCAGATCGAGGACCACGCGCCTTTCGGCGGCGTGGTGCCCGAGATCGCGGCGCGTGCCCATGTCGAGCATCTGGACGGGCTCATCGCGCGGGCGCTGAAAGACGCAGAACTCGGCTGGGACGACCTCGACGGCATAGCGGCGACGGCGGGACCCGGGTTGATCGGCGGCGTGATCGTGGGCCTCATGACCGCGAAGGGCATCGCCGCCGCCCGCGGACTTCCCTTCATTGCCCTCAACCATCTCGAAGGTCATGCGCTGACGGTTCGGATGACGGAGGCCCTGCCCTTCCCCTACCTGTTACTGCTCGTCTCTGGCGGTCACAGCCAACTTCTCGTGGTGGAAGGCGTCGGCCGGTATCGCCGCCTCGGCACGACGGTCGACGATGCGGTCGGCGAAGCCTTCGACAAGGTGGCAAAGCTCCTGGGGCTCGGTTATCCGGGCGGCCCGGCGGTCGAACGCGCGGCCCGTGACGGCGACCCGTCGCGCTTTCCCCTGCCGCGCCCCATGAGAGGCCGGCCCGGCTACGATTTTTCCTTCTCCGGCCTCAAGACCGCCGTGCGCCAAGTAGCCGAAAGCCTCGATTTCCTGACGGACCGGGACCGGGCCGACATTGCCGCCTCTTTCCAATGCGCGGCTGCGGACGTGCTCTCGGACCGCGCCGAAAATGCGATGGCGCTCGCCAGCGAGACGATTCCGCCCGGCCACCGCCGCCTCGTTGTGGCGGGCGGCGTGGCCGCCAACATGCTGCTGCGCGAACGATTGATGGTGTCGGCTCACGCATGCGGATACGAATTTGTTGTGCCGCCGCTGAATCTCTGCACGGATAACGGCGCGATGATCGCATGGGCGGGGGCGGAAAGGCTTGCGCTCGGACTGACGGACCCAATCGATGCCGGTCCGCGCGCGCGCTGGCCGCTCGATCCCGATGCCGCGCCCGCCCGGGGCGCCGGCGTGAAAGCCTGAGAGGATTTCCCCGAATGAGTTTCCAGCTATCTCTGCTCAATCTGCTGATGCGCTGGCAGGTGAAGCGCCGTTTTCGCAAGAATCCCGACGTGCAGCTTCTGCGGCCGGTCATGCTCCAGATGGAGCCACGCATGTCGAAGCTTCCCGCCGGTATCGCGCTCGAAGAGCTGACGCTTGGCGGCGTTGCGACGGAACGGCTGTCGGCGCCGGGAACGAAGGATAGCGCGGCCTTCCTCTATATTCATGGTGGCGGCTTCGTCGCCGGCTCGCCGCGCACCCACAGACCTCTCACCTGGCGGCTCACCCGGGACATCGGCATACCCGTCTATGCGATCGACTACCGCCTCGCACCCGAGCACCCCTATCCCGCGGGCCTCGACGATTGCGTCGCGGCCTATAAAGGCCTTCTCGACAAGGGCATCCCCGCGCAATCGATCCTTGCCGGTGGCGATTCCGCGGGCGGCAATCTGACATTGGCGCTGGCGCTGCGGCTGAAGGCCGAAAGCCTGCCTCTGCCTGCGGCGCTGGTCTGTCTTTCGCCCGCGACCGACATGACCGCGAGCGGTGATTCCTACCGCACCAATGCTGAAGCCGATTCGCTCTTCGTACCGGATATCTTCCACAGCCTGAAGCCGGTCTACTTCCCCGGCATCGACGAGCGCGATCCGTTCGTTTCGCCGCTTTATGGCGATGTCTCGGGCTTTCCGCCCACCCTCTTCCAGCTGGGCGAGAAGGAAATGCTGCGGGACGACTCGACACGCATGGCGGCAGCACTGACGGCGGCCGGCGTCGAAACCGCGATCGAGGTCTGGCCGAAAGTCTGGCATGTCTGGCAGCTCAACGCCGACATGCTGCCGGAAGGCCGCGAGGCCATCGCTCATATCGTCCGCTTTGCGAAACAGCACCTCGCCTGAAACCAAAAAAGAACCCCGCCGCTTGGGGAAGCGGCGGGGCCAAGCGCCCTCCGGGGAGGAGGGCTCGGGGATCACCGGGCCTTGCTTGAGGGGAGGGATCAAGGCCCGGTCGAGGAAAACGGTGTGTCAGACGATGCGGGCGATGCCCGAGGTCTGCACGATCAGTACGAGCGTGTAGGCCACGAGCAGCGCGCCGGCGGCTTTGGCGACGACGCGCTCCGCGGTCTGGCGGATATTCGGCTTCTGCGTCATGTCGATCTTCCTTCTCGCATCCCGGCGGCAGCGCCGCCGGCTTGAAATCCATTGGTGCCGGATCAGGCCACGTACTGGGCGGCGATCTGGGCGGCGAAAGCCAGCGTGTAGCCGGCAATGGCGAGGGTGATGACGTGGTTCGTCAGCTTGCTGTTCAGATAGGTCATGGTTCATCTCCTGATGCCGGTGAGCGGGCTTTTTTCCGGGGTCGCCCGCTGACAGGCTGGATGTAGGAGCCGCCTGAACGAAAAACAATGAATAAAATCAAAAATATTCAATCGTCAGGATTTATGTTGCCGCACTGCAACACAAACCAGCACAACAGCCGCCATATTCACGCAAAATCAGTGGCTTAACAGATAGTGCGCCGCGATCATCATCCTGATGCGGCGCAACGAAAACAAGAAGTAATGAAAGAGTCTGGAACGACTCAAGCCTCGATCGAGACTTTCTCGGGGTCGCAGCACGCGGCGCCGGCCCTGAGCCCGGCCACGACGATCTGGTAGACACCTTCGAGCTCACGTTCAAGTTTGTGCAGCGGCAGGCGGGTGAAGAGCTGCGGGTAGCTGAATTTGAGCGTTGCGGCCTGGATCATCTCCGCCGCGAACGCCGGATCGGGCACGCTGAACTCACCCGAAAGATTGCCGAGCTCGACGATGCGGCACAGCACCTCGCGCTCGCGCGCCAGACCTTCATTATGAAACTCGGGGCGCTCGGCCGTAACGATCTGCGCCATTTCGACGATCTTTGGATCTTCCTCGAGCTTGTGGAAAGTCTCGCGCAGATCCATGAAAAGGAAATCGTGGAGCCGCTCCGAAGCACTGCGTCCCGGCATCGTCAAAATGCGCGACAGATCCTCCGCCGTCTGCATCGAAGCCTCGCGGCAGATCGCTTCCGCGATATCGAGCTTGCCCGCAAAATAGCGATAGAGATTGCCCGGCGACATATCGCAATCGACGGCAAGCTCGGCCATCGTTGTTTTGGTATAGCCGTAATGCGTGAAGCGGCGTTTGGCCGCCGCGATGATTTTCTGGTGCGGATCGTCTGGAGTGGTCATACACATGATTGTAAGGCGGCGCGGTAAATGTTCAACGAATCGTTCAATCGTTAGCGGCAGCCACACGCAAGACCTCCCGGGAGTGCCCATTTGAGCAATAAATACAACAAGATAGCGGTCGTCGGCGCAGGTGCCTGGGGCACCGCACTGGCCCAGGTCGCGGCGATGGCTGGCCGTCAGGTAACGCTCTGGGCGCGCGAGGCGGAGGTCGTGGAGAGCGTCAACGGCCTCCATGAGAACCGCCTCTTCCTGCCCGGCATCGCCCTCGACAAGGGCCTGCACGCGACCGGCGACCTCAAGGAGGTGGCCGAAGCCGACGCGATCCTCATGGTGACGCCGGCCCAGCACATGCGCCGCGTGCTGGAAGAACTGGCGCCCGGCATCGCGGAGGGAACACCCGTCATGCTCTGCGCCAAGGGCGTCGAGCAATCGACCAATTATCTGCTTACGGAGGTTCTGGCCGAAGCCATGCCGCGAGCGACGCCCGCCGTTCTCTCCGGTCCGAGTTTCGCGGCCGAGGTCGCGCGCGGACTGCCGACAGCGGTGACACTGGCCTGCGAGGACGAAGAGGTGGCCGAAGCGCTCGGCAACGCGATCGGCCTGCCGACGTTCCGTCCCTATTATTCGTCCGACCTCATCGGCGCGGAAATCGGCGGCGCGGTAAAGAACGTACTCGCCATCGCCTGCGGCATCGTGGACGGAAAGAAATTCGGCGACAGCGCGCGAGCGGCCCTCACCACGCGCGGCTTCGCGGAACTGACAAGGCTCGGCCTCGCCATGGGCGCGCACATGGAAACGCTCGCCGGCCTCTCCGGTCTCGGCGACCTCATCCTCACCTGCAATTCGCCGAAGTCGCGCAACATGTCGCTCGGCATCGCGCTTGGCGAGGGCAAGACACTCGCGGAGGTGATGGGCGCGCGCAACTCGGTGAGCGAGGGTGTGCACTCGGCAACCGCCGTCATTGCGCTTGCGCGGAAATACGATATTGAAATGCCGATCGCCGAAGCGGTCGCCGCAATCGTGACGGCGAAGGCGACGGTCGACGATACGATTGCCGCGCTTCTCGCCCGCCCCTTCCGCGCCGAGACCTGACACCAGAAACGGAAACATCGAAATGCTCTTCTGCCTCATCTGCACCGACAAGCCGGACGCACTGGATCTCCGCCTCGCAAACCGCGACGCGCACCTGAAATATTGGGGCGATGCAGGCTGCGTCAGGATCGGCGGCCCCTTCACCAATGACGATCAAAGCGTCATGAACGGCTCCCTGCTGGTCATCGATGCCGCCGACCGTGCGACCGCGGAGAAGCTCGTCGAGAACGATCCCTACAACAAGGCCGGGCTCTTTCAGCACACGGACATACGTGCCTGGAAATGGCTGCTCGGTCCGAAGGAATAGGGGAGACGCAGGCGCGATGGCCTACTGGCTTTTCAAATCCGAACCCTCCACCTGGTCATGGGACGACCAGAAGAAGAAGGGCGCGAAGGGCGAGCCCTGGAACGGCGTTCGCAACTACCAGGCGAACAACAACATGAAGGCGATGAAAAAGGGCGACCTCGGTTTCTTCTATCATTCGGTGGACGAGAAACGGATTGTCGGCATCGTGCGCGTGATCGGCGAACACCGCCCCGACCCGACGGACGAGAAGGGAAAGTTCGGCCTCGTCGTCATCGAAGCGGTCGAGGACATGCCGAAGCCCGTGACGCTGGACGATGTGAAGAAGGAGCCAGCCCTTCACGAGATGGTGCTTGCCAACAATTCGCGCCTCTCCGTGCAACCCGTGCGCGACGAGGAATGGAAGCTCGTCTGCAAGATGGGCGGGCTGAAAAAGGCGCCGTGACGAAGCGTAGCGGGCCACTTGCCGGCACGGCACTCTGTGCGCTTGACGAGATCGACGAGCCGGGTGCGAAGGGCCTGACGCTTGGGTCCGATGGATCGCATCTCGATATCTTCCTTATACGGAAGGATGGTGCCGTCTACGCTTATCTCAATCTCTGTCCGCATGCCGCGGCACGGCTCGACAACTGGCCGGACAGGTTTCTCACGCAGGACGAGACACAAATTCTCTGCGGCAATCACGCAGCACTTTTCCGCATCGAGGACGGGTTCTGCACGAGCGGACCTTGCGCGGGAAAGAGCCTGGAGCGTATCGCCGTCGAGGTGAGAGACGGCATGGTGCGGGTTGCCGCTTAATCCCCGGCGCCGGGGATAAAGCGGGGCGACTGTCATCGAAATGTCATCGAAACGTCACGAATGGATTTTGCGCGCTTCGAGGTGACGATGAGAGAGACGGCGCGGTCTCTTTCCTTGTCACCGTCACCACTCTCGATTGCCGCGACTTATCCCCGCTGTGGCGCAAGGGAGACGGAGTTGTCCCCGCTGTGGCACGCGGGTGACCCCGGCTTTCGCCGGGACAGGCCGCGAGAAAAGTAATCCCCGTCTTTTCAGTCGTCATTGCGAGGTCCGAAGGACCGAAGCAATCCAGGGCCGCTTGCTCCGCACCTGCCGCTCCTGGATTGCTTCGCTTCGCTCGCAATGACGTGGAGAGGGGTAGAGGGTGGCCCGCACATCGACTTGCTGTATAAGACGTATACAGATGAAAGAGGAGGAATTCCATGACGATCCCGCGCGAAACGCAATCGGCCATTGCCCTGTGGGGCGAGGCGACATTCGGTCCGGTGAGCGATCCCGTTGCGCTCGCAAGGCGGGCGAGCATGGAGATGGCGGAACTCATCGAGGCGCTGGAAAAGGGCGACACCGAAGAAGCCGCCCGCGAGACGGCCGACGTTCTCATTCTTCTCAACCGGCTCGGCACCACGCTCGGCTTCGATCTTTCGGACGCCGTCGATGCGAAGATGAAGGTGAACCG
This sequence comes from Alphaproteobacteria bacterium HGW-Alphaproteobacteria-3, assembly GCA_002842875.1. Lineage (GTDB taxonomy): Bacteria > Pseudomonadota > Alphaproteobacteria > Parvibaculales > Parvibaculaceae > Parvibaculum. The sequence goes on from PHEF01000024.1 coordinate 35,982, forward strand.
CGCCCGCCGGTGGGTTCCGGCCGGCGATGGAACCGGCAGGCATGTGGGCTAAACCGCCCGCACCTTTTCCCTCAGCCAAGGCTCCAGTTTTTCGAAGCGGAAATCACCGCGTTCGGGCGCACCCATGAAATTTCAGGTCGTGATGGGACCTGCTGCCTATTTCTTCGCTTTCCACGCCGCGACGCGTGCCTGCACGTTTGCAATCTCCGCCGAATTCAAACGAGACTCCGCAAGGTCTCTGTCGTCTGTATAGTCGGGGCGTCTGGAGGCCGCCAAACTTATCCAGAAGTAAGCCTCGCCATCGTCCTGTGCAACGCCTCTTCCATCGGCATACATCTTGGCGAGCTTGCCCTGGGCGTCGGCAAGCCCCCGATCGGCGGCGAGACGAAAATAGCGCGCTGCCTCGCCATCGTTCCGGGCAACGCCTCTTCCATCAGTGTACATCATGCCGAGTTGGTATTGGGACCACCCATGCCCCTGTCCGGCAGAGAGTTGGTAATAGCGCACCGCCTCGCTATCGTTCCGGGCAACGCCAATTCCTTCGGCATACATCCAGCCCAGATCGAGTTGGGCCTCCGCGTCACCCTGGTCGGCGGCGAGACGCGTATAGCGCGCCGCTTCGGCATCGTTCTGAACAACGCCTATTCCATTGGCATACGCCTGGCTGACGGCTATTTGGGCGTCGACATCACCTTGATCGGCGGCGAGACGAAAATAGCGCACGGCCTCACCGTCGTTCTGGGGAACACCTATTCCTTCGGCATACATCGTGCCGAGATCGAATTGGGCGTAGGCATTCCCCTGATCGGCGGCGAGGCGAAAATAGCGCACTGCCTCGCCATCGCTCTGAGGAACGCCTCTTCCATTGGCATACATCCAGCCGAGATAGAGTTGGGCCGACGCATGCCCCTGATCGGCGGCAAGACGATAGTAGCGCACAGCCTCGCCATCGTTCCGGACAACGCCTCGTCCTTCATCATACTTCACACCGAGATTGAATTGGGCTTCGGCATCCCCCTGCCCGGCGGCGAGGCGAAGCTCTTCCAGTTCCGCGGGGGCGGCCGACGGGGCGGCCGTTTCCGCACGCGCGGGCGCAGCACCGATTGCGGCCACGCCAAGACCGGCGACCCCTGCAAGGCAGGAAATCAGCACCAGGACTCTCTTGCTCAGCATCGAGAACCTCCCCTTGACCGGCGATCGCCCGTCCGCGTCGATCCTGGCACATCCCCGACACACTGGGGCCTGCCTCCTATCGCGACTTCGAGTTCGCCCTCAACCACGGAACCAGCTCGTCAAAGCGGATTTCACCGTGCCCAAACAAACCTATCATGAAAATCGCAAGCGGCGGCCGGCTTGGTCGAACAGATATCCATCAAGCCGAAGGAAGACCGCTTTCTGCCGGTGCAAACCTATTTCGCAAGACGCCGATAGAGCGCCGCATTGCGCCGGAGACTTTCGCGGAAACATTCCAGAACTTCCGGCCTGCATCCCGAACAACCGGCAACGTCCCTCTTTGTACTGAGGATTTTCTCTTTCATTTCGATATCCTCCCGCTGCACCGCCTGAACCAGTCGGAGAGCGCCATTTCTTCCATCTCGCCCGAGGCCAGCCGAATAAAGGTTTCGTATTTTTCGGTGGCGCTGGCGTCGAGCCGGTATCCGTTCAGGCGAAGGAAGGTCAGCGCCGCGACATAGGCGGTGCGCTTGTTTCCATCCACGAAGGGGTGATTGGTCGCGATGCCATAAGCGTAGGCCGCTGCCAGATCGAAGAGGTCGGGCTCTTCATAGGCGAATTTATTGAGTGGCCTGTTAAGCGCGGAATCGAGAAGCCCTTCGTCACGCATGCCCGCGCCGCCGCCATGTTCCGCCAGTTGGCGTGAATGGAAAGCGAGAACGGCATTGCGAAGCAGCCAAACAGGTTCGGGGCGATCGGCCATCCGCCGTTACTTCGCAAGCGCCTTTAGCACATCCCGGTCTTCACGCATGACGGCTTCGGCGGCTTCAAGTTGTTCCGCCATTGCCGGATCATAGGGCGTCAGCATGTAGCCATCCGGCGTCTCGATGAGAAAGAGATTGTCGCCCTTGGATGCATGCAGACGCTCGAGCACCGCCTTTGGCAGGGCGACGCCGACGGAATTGCCGATCTGCGTAAGCTTGAGCGAAATCATGACCAGGGTCTCCGGCTGTCAAAGAGGACGGAAGAACGTTATAACGAACGTATTAACGTTTCAAGTCCCTTGGCTAACCCTTACGCTGCCTCGAATTTCCGGAAATCCGCGATCAGGCCCTCGGCCGAAAGGGCGATGAGCTTCTCGCCATCCGCCGGGTCGGCGAGCGAGGGGTCCGAGCCGATGCGCCCGTCCGGGAAGGCGGCGCGGTAGCTTTCGGCGTCCGTGTAGCGGCCCCAGGGCGCGACCTTCGGCTCCATCCCGGCATCCTTGATTGCATGGGGATGGAGGAACTGCGTGACCGCGATCTCGGACGGCGTCGCATGGACGCCATGCGCCGAGCCGTAGCGTTGCTGGCAGAACGCCATGACGGGCTTGAAGTCCCACCAGTTCGCGCGCCTGCACTTCACCGGGCCGCGATTGGAAGCGGCGGCGCCGAGCGAGCGGTCGGCATAGATTTCCGAAAAGGCCGCCTCGATGGTCGAGACATTGCCGCCATGCCCGTTGAAGAAATAGATGCGCTCGAAACCGTGCCGCGCGAGCGAGGAGACCCAGTCATGGAGCGCGGCGATCATGGTGGAGGGGCGGAGCGTCATCGTGCCGGGAAAGGCGAGATGATGCTGGGCGATGCCGACATTGAAGGTGGGGCCGACGAGGAAGCCCGCTTGCGCGCCCGCGCGGCTCGCGATGGCTTCCGGGCAGATGGCATCGGTGCCGATGAGGCCGGAAGGCCCGTGCTGCTCGGTCGAGCCGATGGGGATCACGATCCCTCTCGACTTTTCAAGATAGGCCTCGATCTCCGGCCAGCTCGAATGATGCAGCAGCATGGGGAGAGCATAGGGGAGAAGGGAGAGAATGTGGAATCGGGGGGATTCTCCTTCCGTCCCTCCATCATGTCACCCCCGGGCTTGACCCGGGGGTCCAGAAGGCGCGTGAAATGCGCCGTCTCTTTTCAGGAAGGAAGCTGACGAAGAGGAATGCGCCTTCGGCGCCTCCTGGATTGTTGGGATGGACGGCCCCCGACGGCATCATGATGTGCCAGAATGAGGTCGTTGGAGATCTCAAACAAAGGAGACCGTCCGTGGAGAAGCTT
>PHEF01000119.1 GCA_002842875.1 Alphaproteobacteria bacterium HGW-Alphaproteobacteria-3
TAGAAGCCCGGCTTGTGCTTGAGGCGGCGCTTGATCGCGGCGAAGAGGATTTCCTCTTCCTCGTTGCCAGGCGTTTCGAGGAAGGCCACGTCGCCATCCTCGGCGCGCTTGCCGAGATGGATGAGCAGCGTCGCGTCGCCGCCATCGTCGAGGATCATGTTGGGCGCGCCGCCATCGGACCATTCGAAGATGCGGTGGGTGTATTCCCAGTAATCCTCAAGGCTTTCGCCCTTGATCGCGAAGACGGGGATGCCGCGCGCGGCAATGGCGGCGGCGGCGTGATCCTGCGTCGAATAGATGTTGCAGGACGCCCAGCGGATGTCGGCGCCGAGCTCGGCCAGCGTTTCGATCAGCACGGCGGTCTGGATGGTCATGTGGAGCGAGCCGGCGATGCGGGCGCCCTTCAGCGGCTTCGTCGGGCCGAATTCCTCGCGGGTCGCCATGAGGCCCGGCATTTCGGTCTCGGCGATGTCCAGTTCCTTGCGGCCCCAGTCGGCGAGATTGATGTCCTTGATGGCGTAATCGTGGGTATCGGCTTTTGCGGCTTGGCTCATGAGGCTGTCGCGCTCCTTTTGAATTCGGCGGTGCGTCCGGTCACCGGCCCGGCGGCCCGAAAAGGGGCCCGCGGGCCGACGCGCAAGCGAGTGCTGCGCCAGCGGGGACCGGCGTCGTGATGGGGCCTTATAACAAGGCGAGGCCGGGGGAGCAAGATGACATAAAGAAATGTTTATATGTTTTTACGGCTTATGGCGGACGCGCAAGGCGCAATGGCCAGCACACCGCAACGCGCGGGTGGGTGGGCTATTTCAAGGAATATCGGGTCAGTCCCGCTCGCCGAAGCCGTCGGCCACAAGGGCGGAGAGGGCCTCGAGGGCGGCTTCCGCATCCGGACCGTCCGTTTCGATGCGGATGCAGCAGCCGGGCGCGGCGGCGAGCATCATCAGGCCCATGATCGAGGTGCCGGGCACCGTCTGCCCTTCGCGGGAGACGGAGATGCCCGCATCGAACTTCTCGGCAAGCTGGACGAATTTCGCCGACGCGCGGGCGTGAAGGCCCCGGCTGTTGACGATCTCGACTTCGCGCATAAGAGCGCCCGGTTTTGTTTCGGCTGAAGCCAATTTTCAGGCCCCGTCGCCCGCGAGCACGCGGCTCGCAATCGAGATGTATTTGCGGCCCGATTCCTGCGCCTGATCGACGGCATCGCTCAGGCTCGCGCTGTCGCGGACGCTGGCAAGCTTGATCAGCATGGGCAGGTTCACGCCCGCGATCACCTCGACCTTCGCCTTGTCCATGACCGAGATGGCGAGGTTCGAGGGCGTACCGCCGAACATGTCGGTCAAGAGGATGACGCCGTCGCCCGAATCCGCGGCGGCGACCGCCTTCAGGATGTCCTTGCGGCGCTGTTCCATGTCGTCGTCGGGCCCGATGCTGATCGACGCGACCTGGGCCTGGGGGCCAACGACGTGCTCCATCGCCGCGACGAACTGACTGGCCAATTGGCCATGCGTTACGAGTACCAAACCGATCATCAACAGCCCTCAATGCCGCATTGAAGCAGGAGCGCGCCGCCCGGCGCCGGCTCACCGCTTTTCGCCCCCGCGAAGGGCCGTATCGTGACCCCAATCGCGCATATATGACAAGTGTTGCGATGCAACAATCGGCACGAACCGTGGTCAAACGCCCATAATAACGGCAGAAGGAAAGGCAGAAGCCTCAGGCGGGCGGCCCAAAACGGCCATCCGCGCCGGGAAAACCATTATCGGGCAGGGTTTCGAGGGCGAGGCGAAGCTTCGCCGGGGCGGTGCCATCGAAGGCGTGCAGCGCGAGAAGCGGCAGACGACGCCCGAGAATTTCCTCGAAACGCGGCGCGGGGAGACGCGGCACCTCCTCGCGGGGCACGAGATCGGCGATCAGGGCGAGCGGCGCCTGCGCCACACCGGGCATGGCGACGAGGCCAAGGCCGCGAAGTTCGAGCAGGCCCGCAAGGAGGGCGGGCGGGCGCGCCATGACGGCCTCCCCCTCCAGATGGAGTGCCACCTGATCGTCGGCGACGAGGCGCGTTTCGCCGCTCGCATCCTCGCGGATGAGGCGGAAGGCGAGATCGGACTTGCCGGCACCGGAGGGTCCGCGCAGCAGCACCGCGCGCGCGCCGCAGGCGATGCAGGTGCCGTGCATGTAGAGGGGATTGCCCGCCGCCATCACGCGTTACTCCGCCTCGGGAAGTTCGACGGTGAAGCGGGCGCCCAGAACCTTGCCATCCTTCATGCGGTTGTCCGCGCGGATGGTGCCGCCATGCGCGGCGACGACCTGGCGCGAGATCGCGAGGCCGAGACCCGAATGCTCGCCGAAACTGTCGGGCCGGTCGGTGTGGAAGCGGTCGAAGATGCGCTCGAAATTGCCGGTCGCGATGCCCGGTCCCTCGTCCTCGACGCGGATGACGACAAGGCCGGGCGCGCGCGAAGCGGAAACGCGAACCGTGCCATCCCGGGGACTGAAGGAGAGCGCGTTGTCGATCAGGTTGCGCACAACCTGGCCAAGCCGCGTGTCGAAGCCCTTCACCACCATGCCTTCGCGACCCGGCGCGCCGGGATCGATGTCGAGCGTCACGCGGGCCGAACCCGCCACGCCCGTTTCGTTGAAGAGATCGCAGACCATTTCGAGCAGGGTTGCGACGTTCACATCCTCAAGCTCGCCGCGCGACAATTCGGCATCGAGGCGCGACGCGTTGGAGATGTCGGAAATCAGGCGGTCGATGCGGCGCACATCGTCCTGGATGATTTCCATGAGGCGGTCCTTCTGGCTCTCGTCCCTTGCAAGGCGGAACGTCTCAATGGCGCTGCGGAGCGAGGTGAGCGGATTCTTGATCTCATGGGCGACGTCGGCGGCGAAGCTTTCGATCGCGTCGATGCGATTGTAGAGCGCGTTCGTCATGTCGCGCAGCGCGCCCGACAGCTCGCCGATCTCGTCGCGGCGGCCCGTGAAGTCGGGGATCTGCGCGCGCGCATTCTTGCCGCGCCGCACGATCTCGGCCGCTTGCGCGAGACGGCGCACGGGCTCGGCGATGGTGCCCGCCAGAAGAACGGAGAGAAGGATCGTGACGCCCAGCGCGACGAGAAAGACCTGCAGGATGGCCAGGCGCTCGGCGCGCACGATGCGGTCGATGTCGCCGCCGCGCGTCGAAAGCATCAAGGCGCCGAGCACGGCACGGTAGCGCTGGATCGGTACCGCGACGGAGACGATGAGTTCGCCGCGATCATTCACGCGCTCCTGGCTCGAGGCGGTGCCGGCAAGGGCGGCGGCCACTTCCGCGTACATGGTGCCGTTCTGGCTGCCCGCCTCGCGGAAGCGCTCGAGGCCGCGTCCGGGCAGCATGCTCCGGCCCCATTCCAGTATCCTGTCGACCACACTGCCCTCGTCCGCACCTTCGGGCGGCGGCAGTTCGAAGGCGACGATCTGGCCCGACGCGCTGAGCTGGCGCGAGTCGAGGACGAGCCAGCCTTCCTTGCCATAGAGCCGCGCGCGGGTGCGCGTCGGCAGGACGAGGCGGCGCAGGATCGGCGCGGCGGTTTCCGGATCGATGGGCACGGCTTCGTCGAGGATGGTATCGGCGGTGCCGCCGGGCGGCGGCGCGCCTTGTGCAATCGCGCCCGCGATGATCTCGGCCTGTGTGAGCAGACTCTGGCGGCGGGCATCGATCAGGCCTTCACGGAACTGATTGAGATAGAGAATGCCCGAGAGAAGCACGAAGAGCGCCGCCACGTTGAAGGCGACGATGCGGCGGGTGAGGCTGGAAAAGCGGCCGCGCGCAAGGAAGCCGCGAAAATTCGAGAAGTGGCGCGAAAGAAAGGCAAGGATGCGCGAGGCGAGACCCGGCGTGCCGGACGCCGCATGCGGCGGGGCGAACTCTCCGGCCGCGCTGTCGCGGATTTCCTCGTCGGTGAGGCTCGCCATGCTTTTTCTACCGGCTCGCGCCAGGGTCTCTCCTCGTGGTGCGTATCAGGCGTCGCGATATCTGTAGCCGACGCCGTAAAGCGTCTCGATCGCATCGAAATTGTCGTCGACTTCCTTGAACTTCTTGCGCAGCCGCTTGATGTGGCTGTCGATGGTGCGGTCGTCGACATAGACCTGATCGTCATAGGCGGCATCCATCAGCGAGTCGCGGCTCTTCACATAGCCCGGCCGCTGCGCGAGCGCCTGAAGGATCAGGAATTCGGTGACGGTGAGAACGACCTGCTTGCCGTCCCAGGTGCAGGTGTGGCGCTCGGGATCGAGCAGGAGCTTGCCCCGCTCCATCACCTGGTTCACCACGCTCTCGGCGGCGGCGCCCTCGGCCTTCGGCGCGACACGGCGGAGCACCGCCTTCACGCGCTCGACCAGCAGGCGCTGCGAGAAAGGTTTCCGGATGTAATCGTCCGCACCCATCTTGAGGCCGAACAGCTCGTCGATCTCATCGTCCTTCGAGGTGAGGAAGATGACCGGCAGGTCCGACTTCTGGCGCAGACGGCGCAGCAGTTCCATGCCGTCCATGCGCGGCATCTTGATGTCGAAGACGGCAACGTCCGGCGGATTGGCGGCAAGCCCCGCAAGGGCGGCGGCGCCGTCCGTGTAGGTCTGCACATGATAGCCCTCGGATTCGAGCGCGATGCTCACCGAGGTCAGGATATTCCGGTCGTCGTCGACCAGGGCAATGGTCGGCATGGGCCCCCGTTCCTTCTCATCAGCCTGGCCCCTTTGGCCCATCTGGCTCTTCCGATCCCGGTCGTTCCGGACCTCTTGCATGACATACCCCGCTCACAGAACGCCGCCCAGCACGGCGATGAGGCTTAGGGTCGCTTTTGGCCTAAAATGTGGCGGTAGTATAAGCACTTGGGAGGGGCGGCGCCACGGGTGGCCGACATATTCAGGGCCGCCCCGCCAAAGGGCGGGTGACGCGGCGGTTTGACAGGACCGGCGGGGAGCGCCAAGAGAGAGGAAATGCGCCGCCATCCGCGCGGCCGCTACAACGGGAATACCGGGGGAGAGACGATCCATGCTGAAGCGCATTCTGACCGGGGCAGGCGCCCTTTTTGTGCTGCTGGCCGCCATCGTGGTGGGGCGCACGCTGATGGTGCCCGCGATGGAGCCCGAACAGGCAGGCGCCGCCGGCAGCATCGATGCGGACAGCGCCGCCCGGCATCTCGCCGAAGCCGTGCGCTTTCCCACCATCTCCTTCCAGCGCGGCGCGGACGAGGCCGACATTGCGCGTTCGGCGCAGGCCTTCGAGGGCTTCCGCAACTGGATGGACGCGACCTACCCGGCTTTCAGGCAGGCGACGAGCCGCGAAATCATCGGTGGGGCGACGCTTTTCTACACCTGGGAAGGGACGGACGCCTCTCTCGACCCCGTCCTCCTCATGTCGCATATCGACGTTGTGCCGATCGCTCCGGGCACGGAAGAAAAATGGGAGCAGCCGCCCTTCGGCGGCATGATCGCGGACGGCTATGTCTGGGGACGCGGCACGATCGACAACAAGGGCTCGCTGGTCGCCATGGTGGAGGCCGCCGAGATGCTGGCGGCGGAAGGCTTCCGCCCGAAACGCACCATCCTGTTCGCCTTCGGGCATGACGAGGAAATCGGCGGCGGCACGGGCAACAAGGCCCTGTCGGAACTGTTGCAGGCACGCGGCGTGCGGCTCCACTGGGTGAAGGACGAGGGCGGCGTGGTCGGCGAAGGGCTGCTGCCCGGCGTCAACGCGCCGGTGGCGATGATCGGCGTGGCGGAAAAGGGCTCGATCTCGCTCGATATCGTCGCCTATTCGAAGGGCGGACATTCCTCGATGCCCTCGCCTGCCGCGCAGACGGCAATCGGCAGGCTTGCCCGCGCGCTGGAGCGGATCGGCGAGACGCCGTTCGAGAGCAAGGTCGATGGTGCGACGCGCGGCATGATCGAGAGCCTGGCGCCGGCCGTGCCGTTCCTGCAGCGCATGGTCTATGCCAATCTCTGGCTCTTCGAGCCGGTGGTGCGCGGCGTGATGGAGAAGAGCGCGTCCAGCGCGGCGCAGCTTCACACCACCATCGCGCCCACCATCGTCGGCGGCGGTAACAAGGAAAACGTGCTGCCGCCGGAAGCGCGCGCGGTCGTGAATTTCCGCATCCATCCGCGCGATACGGCGGACGGCGTGCTCGCGCATGTGCGCGAGGCGATCGGCGATCCGGAAGTCACCATCGAGCCGCTCGAGGGCATCCGCGAGGCCTCGAGCGTGTCGAATGTCGAGGGCGACGGCTACGCGCTTCTCGCCCGCGTGATCGGCGAGAGCTTTCCGGGCGTCATTTCGGCGCCTTATCTCGTGGTCGGCGGCACGGATTCACGCCACTATCTTCCGATTACGGACAATGTGTTCCGCTTCATCCCGATCCGCATGGGCCCGGACGACATGGCGCGCTTCCACGGCACGAACGAACGGGTGTCGGTGGCCAATATGGGCGAGGCTGTCGCCTTTTATGTGCGGCTGATGAAAACGATGAACGAGCAGGAAGGGTAACGCGCCGCGGCGCGGCCGGGACGCTCGACCGGCGGCTCCGGACGCAGACGCCGCCGGGACCGAGGGCCTCAGGGGGCGCCGGGGGGGCGGCGGGCAGACCTTGAGGCCGCCAAAAACCGAGGCAATCCGGGGTTTTGGGCGGCGATACGGGGCGCATCGCCGCATTGTCCAAACGCCCGCCCCAAAGCGGTTGCGCCCTTCCGGGCCGGGAACTATGTTGGCGCCGATTTTCCGAGGCGCCCGCGGGCCCGTCCGTCGAGGACGTGGCCCCGCTTTTGCTTCAATTTCAGGCGAGGTTTCGCCGCCGGCCGGTTCGATCCCCGCGGGAAAGACGCGACCGTGATAAATCCGGCCCCGGCCGCGCAAGGCCCCGGGGCGGCGTCGATAACAGGACATAAGCCCCCAAGCGGGCGACAAGGACCACGAGGAGAGCAGCGTGAAACAGACCGGGCCCTACATCAGCAAACATGGCGCCGAGACAAGCGGCTTCAAGAACCTCGCAGCGACGCACTGGAACTACCGTCCGGCGGCGCTCTACGAGGAAGCGATCCGCCGGGGCGAGGGCCAGGTCGCCGCCAATGGGCCGCTCGTCGTCAAAACCGGTGTTCATACCGGCCGCTCCGCCAAGGACAAGTTCATCGTTCGCGACGCTTCCACCGAAAAGACCGTCTGGTGGGACAACAACAAGTCGATGACGCCGGAAGCCTTCGATCTTCTCCATGCCGACATGCTCAAATACGCGGAAGGCAAGGAACTCTTCATCCAGGATCTCTTCGGCGGCGCCGACCAGACCCATCGCCTCGCGACCCGCGTCTATTCGGAATACGCCTGGCACTCGCTCTTCATCCAGAACCTCCTCATCGCACCGGCACCGTGATCGCCTGCAACTTCGCCAGGCGCATCGTGCTCATCGGCGGCACGTCCTATGCCGGCGAAATCAAGAAGTCCGTCTTCTCCATGCTCAACTACGACCTGCCGCCCAAGCGCGTCATGCCGATGCACTGCTCGGCGAATGTGGGCGATGAAGGCGATACGGCGATCTTCTTCGGCCTTTCGGGCACCGGCAAGACGACGCTTTCGGCGGTGGCGACGCGCACGCTGATCGGCGACGACGAGCATGGCTGGTCGGAAAACGGCGTCTTCAACTTCGAAGGCGGCTGCTATGCCAAGATGATCAAGCTCTCGGCCGAAGCCGAACCGGAAATCCATGCGACGACGCAGCGCTTCGGCACCGTGCTCGAAAATGTGGTGATGGACGCGGATACGCGCCTGCTCGACCTCGACAGCGCGGCGCTCGCCGAAAACTCCCGCGGCGCCTATCCGCTGTCCTTCATTCCGAATGCGAGCCCGACGGGCCGCGCGCCGCACCCCAAGAACATCATCATGCTGACAGCGGACGCCTTTTCGGTGCTGCCGCCCGTGGCGCGGCTCACGCCCTCCCAGGCGATGTATCACTTCCTGTCCGGCTACACAGCGAAGGTGGCCGGCACGGAAAAGGGCGTGACGGAGCCGGAAGCGACCTTCTCGACCTGCTTCGGTGCTCCCTTCATGTCGCGCCATCCGACCGAATACGGCAAC
>PHEF01000120.1 GCA_002842875.1 Alphaproteobacteria bacterium HGW-Alphaproteobacteria-3
TTCTACGAGAAGCCTTCCGAGAAGCGCGCCCGCGAGAAGGCCGAGGCGATCCGCCGCGCCCGCAAGCTCGCCCGCAAACGCGCCCAGCGCGAATCGGGCATCGTTGCCGTCAAGAAGTAAGCCTCCTTCGGGGTTTGAGATTTTGAGACGCCTCCGTTTTACGGGGGCGTTTTTCGTTTGGGGCGTCAGAGGCGCTTCGACATCAGCCGCTCGTAGTTGCGGTAGCCTGCTTCCTCATAGATGCGCCGGGCGCGCGTGTTGACCTCCAGCACATAGAGCCGGATTTCGCCAACGCCGGCGGCCCTCGCCTCCTCCTCCGCCGCCTCGAGCAGGGCCTGGCCGACGCCCCGTCCCCGCGCTTCCTCCGCGACCGAGATATCCCAGATGAGGGCATGGCGGCGCCATTCCGGACGCACGAAGGTGCCTGGATCCTCCTCGAGGGTGTAGCAAAGGAAGCCGGCGACGGCGCCTTGAAGCTCCGCCACAAGCGTCACGCCGCCCAGCCGCTCGATCTCGTCCTGCACCCAGTCGAGATGGCCTTCGGCAGCAGACGCATCCGCCCGGTTATCCTCGATCGCGGCCTCGAAATCGTTGAGCGCGCCCATGAGATGGATGAGCGCCGGCCGGTCCTGCGGACAGACGCGGCGCAGGACGACCCCGCCCCTGTCAGAAGCGCTCATCGCCCTGCTCGCGCACGGGATCGGGAAAATCGCGATAGAGCGCGAACTGGATATTCTGGACGAGCGAGTTCACCGCGTGATGGTCGCTCTCTATGGGATCGGCGCGCGTTGCCACCCAGTCGAACGCGCTGTCGAGCTGGGTGAGGTCCGCCACCTCGATCATGAAGTGGAATTCGCCGAGATGAGCAGGCGCAAGGCCGAGCTTCTTGCGCATCAGCCGCCAGCCCTCCACGACGCCCTCCGTCTCGAGGCGTTCCATGTATTTCGTGAAAGCATCCACGAAGTCCATGTCGCGCACGCCGGGCTTCAGGTTGAACCAGCCGTGATAGATGTCCATAATGTTTCCCCAGATAAAGGACGGGCGGTGCTCATGTGACCACCGCCCGCGCTTTTCGTCCAGCAAGCGGCGTGGGATCAACTCCTGGCGAGCGTCTTCGCGCCGAGGACCGACAGGCCGACCAGAACCAGCTCGACGACGATCGACTGCACGACACCCTCGGCCGGCCCGTCGAGGACGAGGCCGAGAACACGGCCGACGACCGCCAGACCGTAAAGCACCGCCACGCCCCACATCCACTGCGCACGGCCCGCAAAAAGCGCGAGCAGCGAGGCAAGCCCGCCCGCCAGGAAGAGCGCGCCGAGATCGGCCCTGAGCGAATTCGCGCCGAGCGGCGACAGCGCCCCGAGCCCGAGCATCTCACCCAACTGGACGGGAGAGGCAAACGCCATCGCCCCCATCGCCAATGAAAAGAGCCCCACCAGGGCAACGCCAATACGGCCCAACCAGATCATGTTCCCTCGTCCCTTTTTGTTTCTGCCCCAAAGAAAACGGGCGGCGCCCATGTGAACACCGCCCGCTTGCTTCGTCCAGCCTGACGGCGATCACAGGTTCTTGACGATCTCCTCGACCATCTTTTTCGCATCGCCGAAGAGCATCATGGTGTTGTCGCGAAAGAAGAGTTCGTTCTCGACGCCCGCATAACCCGAACCCATGCCGCGCTTCACGAAGAGAACCGTCTTCGCCTTTTCGACATCGAGCACCGGCATGCCGAAGATCGGGCTCGCCGGATCGGTCTTGGCCGAGGGGTTCGTGACGTCGTTCGCACCGATGACGAAGGCGACATCCGCCTGGCTGAACTGGCTGTTGATGTCTTCCAGCTCGAACACTTCGTCGTAGGGCACATTCGCTTCCGCGAGCAGCACGTTCATGTGGCCGGGCATGCGCCCCGCGACCGGATGAATGGCGTAGGAAACCTTCACGCCTTCCTTCTTGAGGATGTCGGCCATTTCGCGAAGCGTGTGCTGCGCCTGTGCCACGGCCATGCCATAGCCCGGCACGATGATGACGGAGCCGGCATTCTTCATAATGAAGGCCGCATCGTCCGCCGACCCCAGCTTCACCGGGCGCGTCTCGACGGCGCCGCCCGCGGCAGCCGACGTATCGGCACCGAAGCCGCCGAGAATGACGCTGATGAAGGAGCGGTTCATCGCCCTGCACATGATGTAGCTGAGGATCGCACCCGACGAGCCGACCAGTGCGCCCGTGACGATGAGCGCGAGGTTGCCGAGCGTGAAGCCGATACCGGCCGCTGCCCATCCCGAATAGGAGTTCAGCATCGACACGACGACCGGCATGTCGGCGCCGCCGATCGGGATGATGATGAGGAAACCGATGACGAAGGAGAGCAGCGTGATCGCGAGGAAGAGCTCGATCGTCTGGTTCGCCGGATCCACGACGATCCAGGCGATACTGCCGACGATGGCAATCGCCAGCGCCGCGTTGATGACATGACGGCCCGGCAGCATGATCGGCGCACCGGACATGTTGCCATTGAGCTTCGCGAAGGCGATGACCGAACCCGAGAAGGTGATCGCGCCGATCGCAACGCCGATGCCCATTTCGATGAGGTTCGCACCATGGATCGCGTGGAACGTACCGATGCCATAGGCTTCCGGCGCAAGGAAGGCGGACCACGCAACGAAGACCGCCGCAAGGCCGACCAGCGAATGGAAGGCGGCGACGAGCTGCGGCATCTGCGTCATGGCAATGCGGCGCGCAATGACCGCGCCGACACCGCCACCGATGGCAAGCCCCGCCACGATGAGGCCCCAGGTGAGCGTGTTCTGCGCCTGCAGCACGGTGAGTGTGGTCACGATGGCAATCGTCATGCCGATCATGCCGAACGTGTTGCCCTGGCGCGAGGTCTCGGGCGAGGACAGCCCGCGAAGCGCGAGAATGAAAAGCATCGCCGAAACGAGATAGAGCAGTGCCGCTATATTGGCTGACATATCCGGTTTCCTCTCAGCGCTGCTTTTTCTTGTACATGGCGAGCATTCGCTGCGTCACCAGGAAGCCGCCGAAGATGTTGACGGCGGCAAGGATCACCGCGACGAAGCCGAAGCCCTTGGACACCCAGCCCGTCTCGCCCGCCTGCGCGACATCGAGACCGACCGCGATGAGCGCGCCGACGATGATGACCGAGGAGATGGCGTTGGTAACCGACATCAGCGGCGTGTGCAGCGCGGGCGTCACGCTCCACACCACAAAATAGCCGACAAAGATCGCGAGCACGAAGATCGCAAGCCGGAAAACAAAGGGATCGATAGCGGCCGCTTCCATCAGTTGCCTCCTTCGCGGAACGACGGATGCACCACCTGACCGTCTTTCGTCAGGCAGGTGCCCGTGATGATTTCGTCTTCCCAGTCGATCGCAAGGGCTTTCGTTTCCTTGTCGATCAGGGGCGTGATGAAGTTCAGGAGGTTCTTCGCATAGAGCGCGGACGCGTCGACCGAGAGCTGGGCGGCGACATTGACGTCGCCGATGAGCAGGACGCCGTGCTTCTGCACGCGCTTGCCGGCCTCGGAGAGCGGGCAGTTGCCGCCGCGCTCCACCGCGAGATCGACGAGGACCGATCCCGGCTTCATGGTCTTCACCATTTCCTCGCTCACGAGTTCCGGTGCCGGACGGCCCGGAATGAGCGCGGTGGTGATGACGATGTCCTGCTTCTTGATGTGCTCGGCGACGAGCGCGGCCTGGGCGCGCTTGTACTCATCCGACATCTCTTTCGCGTAGCCGCCGGCGGCGTCGCCGCTCTCTTCCGATTCGACCATCACGAACGTGCCGCCAAGGCTTTCGACCTGCTCCTTGGTGGCGGAGCGAACGTCCGTCGCGGAAACGATGGCGCCGAGGCGCTT